>JAHFAC010000129.1 GCA_023250755.1 Bacteriovoracaceae bacterium
TCAAGGGCCTGAATACTCCCAATAATGCCGGCAAGCGCTCCGATCACACCTGACTCGGCACAATTGGCAACACCCATAGGGGGGGTGTAGGATAAATGCATCGATAGCAGGGGCCAAACTTGGCCCAAAATATGGATACTCGTCCCTCGAATTGTGAAATCGAACCATAAACGACTGGTAAATTTAATTTGATTGCACAATCATTAATCAAATATTTTGACGTAAAATTATCTGTTCCGTCGATCACTAGATCAAAACCCGCAAAAATATCGCTGGCATTTATTGAATTTAATTTTTCTTGCCATGAAATTACTTCTACCGTCCGATTCAATGCAGAAATTTTTTCTGCAGCTATGGATGCTTTGGATCCTCCTATATCTTCTTGGCAATAAAGAATTTGTCGATGGAGGTTGCTTTCGTCAACTGAGTCAGGATCAATAATGCCGATTTTTCCGACTCCAGCCGCCGCAAGATAGAGCAAGGCGGGACTGCCCAAGCCCCCAGCGCCCACGCAAAGAACACGGCTACTTCTGAGTCGTGCTTGACCTACTTCGCCAATTTCAGGAAGAATAGTTTGACGACTATATCGTTTATTATCGAACAATTTAAAAACCTCAGACAGTAAAAGCTCAGAATTATTTTTTTAAATTCGCAGCAGATTTTCTAAAGGTTGAAATTAAATAATATGTAGCAGCCCAGCGATCTTCTTCTGAAAGATGCCCAAAGCCCGCCATTGTTGTATTAGGCAACCCCAGTGATATAGTTTTAAATATCTGCTGAGGCTGATCTCCCGCTTTGAATTTATCTTTTGTGAAATTACGGGGTTTAGGGTTCATATAAGCTCCTGCAGGCCCCTCTCCGTTTCCTTGTTCACCATGACACGTCAGGCAATTGGCGGTGTACACCGCTTTACCTTTTTCGATCAGCGCAGGTGTAATTGCAGGTGCGTTTCCTGCAAAAACGGCTGTCGCAAAAAATAAATTTATTCCGATCATTTGCTTAATCATCAGTTCTACTCTCCTCTCAAATGCACACCCTGTAAAACCGTCCCATCATTGAGACGTTCTGTCTCATTGCTCGCAGACTTTAACTGCTTTTTATATAAGATAGCACCCTTTATGCCAGCAGACTGCCTTCGGTCCAAAAGTTGCAAACTATAAATTATTAAAATTTTTTATCGTTATGACGGAAAGATCGGGGGGGAGAATACCATGTGGAAAAAATGGAATTTAGATGTAAATCTCGTAAGTCTCCTAGGCCTCATAGGCCTAGTCATCAGTAGTTTCGTTCATGCTGCCGATTCGGTGCAGTCCGTTTATGATGATGGTTTTTGGTGGATTGGCGCAGATGACAAGCTTCGTGTAGGAGGGCAAGCACAAATTGATACGCGCGTTTCTACGTCTGGTAGTCCCGAAATTTCAACCTTTCAAATCCGCCGCGCACGAATTTATGGAACCGGGGTATTAGATGAAAAGTGGGGATATATGGTCATGGGAAAATGGGATCGTGGCACTGTCGGCCTTCATTTTGCCTGGATCGAAAGTCAGCACACGCCATTCGCTCGAATTCGATTTGGACAGTTCAAAGAACCTTATTCTCTCGAGGCCGTCAACTCGGATCAGTATTTCGATTTTGATGAACGCTCGCTCTGGATGGCCAACCTGAGCCAAGCCGAAGACCTAGGCGCAATGCTTTATGGAAAATTTTTAGAAAACCATGTGGAGTACGGCCTTGGGGTATTTAATGGGAGAGGTAAAGAAAAAGACGATACGAATGAGGCAAAAGAAGTGGTCGGTCAAATTACGTTTCTGCCTCTTCAAAAATCAGAATCTGATTGGTTTAAGGGACTGCTTATTTCTTTTTCAGGAGCCATCACAAAACTTGAAGATGATCTGAAGAGCTCATCCTATACCACAGCCGCACAAACAAAATTTTGGACTTATTCGTCAGGGGTTACCCCTTTGGGCAACAAAACCCGCGCGAGCGCTGAACTCGAGTGGAACATTGGATCGGGATCACTCAAGGGCGGGGCCCATCAAGCTCGATTCGATACGCTTCAGAACGCGGCAGTCCAGGACAATATCACCATCAGTGGATGGTCGGTTTCTGGAAGTTACATTTTAACAGGCGAGAAGAAGCCCAGAAACAGGCCCGTAATTCCTGAAAAAAGTTTTGATCCCGATCGAGGTGGCTGGGGTGCTTGGGAGCTAGCGGCCAGATACGAACAACTGATTGGAGATCGAAAAGCGTTAGATGACGGAATCATGAGCGGTGCACCCAGGACCTCGTCCTATACCTTAGGCCTGAACTGCTATCTCAACCGTCATATGAGGTCCATGTTTGACTTCCAAAACACATCGTTCTCAGATCCTGTATTAGTGCATGGTACGCCGATATTGGACGAGAGCACTTTTAAATTCAGAATTCAGTTTGAATTTTAGAAGGGAATTTTATGTCATCGAATCAAGAAAATCTGAACCATCACCAATCATGGCCAACGCGCTCTTTAATCCTGGTCGTGTTGGTTTTTTTACTACTGGCCATAGTAACTATTTTATTAACGGCACCCTTCGCGGCGATTTTGGGCCCAGGGACCTATGCCCTGGCAGGAGCGGCTCACGGCTTGTTCGCATTTTTTTTGCTGATCGTCTCTACCATCGCGCTATATTTGGCATTTAGACTTTTTACCAATCGCATTAAGGCGTTTCCGGACCTTCAGCTCATCAGTACAGTGATCTCCGTTCTTTCTTTTATTGCTATTTGTTTCGGGAATTGGATCTATATCCCCTATCGAGCAGCTACTTCAAACTCACCTAAAGCCTATTTTTTGGCTAATATGCCAGAGGTACACCGGGTGTTTTTCGAGTTCAAGGAGTATATCGCATTGTTCACTCTTCCGCTTTCAGTCGCTGCGGCATTTATCTTATGGCGTTATGGCAAGGAATTATTGGAGCGTCGAGATCTGCGGAACTTGGTTTCATTACTCCTTCTCCTGCATTTCATTTGCTTTACAATCGCATTTGGCTTGGGTGCTGCGGTGACCAAATTACGGCCTATTTAAGGGAGAAAATGATCTATGGCTGAGACTAAAATAAAATCTACTGAAAATTCTTGTAACGGCATTGCGATCGCCGCAGCGATTTCAGCGATGCTCGGAATGATCGGTCTTGGGCTTTCGGCAGTACTAGCCGAACATTCACCGGCTATTTCCGCTGCCCTTCAACGCTTGGGGCAACTCTGGATGCCGGGTGCAGGAGGCATTGGGCCTTACTCCGGAAAAGAAACAGTGGCTGTGATCGCGTGGCTCGGCTCCTGGTTGGTATTGCATCGTCTCCTAGGAAAGAGGGAGATGAACTCGGCACTTTGGACCGGGATTTTTGTCGTGGGAGTCCTGGCTGCAATGATGTTAATATGGCCACCGATGTGGCACTTTTTTTCTTGAAGTCAGACGCCTGGCTCAAGCTGAAGTCAAAATAAGTGAGAAAGTGGTACCCTGATCGACCACGCTTTCAACTGTAATCTGTCCTTCCATCTCACGAACGAGTTGTGCCACGATGGCAAGTCCCAACCCCGTACCTTCACCGATGTCCTTGGTAGTGAAAAAGGGCTTAAAAAGTTTACCCATGTTTTCGGGCGGAATCCCACAACCAGAATCTTTAATATGAATAACAGCCTCTCCATTACTTTGAGCTTCAGCTTCGACCCTAAGAAAGTGCCCTTTGGTTCGGCCTAGCTTCTTAGCTTTTCGAATCGCATGAACCGAATTCATAATGAGATTTAGAAAGATCTGTTCCAGTCTCCCAAAATCAGCTTTAACCTTCATTTCGCTTGGAATGTTGACCTGAATTTCGACAGAATCTTCATGAAAATTTTCTCCAACAAGGGCAAGTATCCCATTTGCGACGGCTGCCGGGCTGATTTCCTCGATGAGAACATCACTAAAACTCCTGCTCATGCGCAGGAGCGAGCGAATTAACTTAGAAATCCGATCGATTTCTGAAATAATGACTCCCAAGTTTTTCCTGACCACAGGACTCTCGGCCTGCATCATCATGAACTCGGCTCGCCCCCGGACGACACCCAAAGGAGTACCGATTTCGTGTGCTAGACCACTCGCTAAAAGGCCAATCGATGCAAGCCGATCCTGATGGGCAACCTTGGCTTCAAGTTCTTTTTTGTCCGTTATATCGACGGCAATCCCCATGTAACCAGAAATCTCATTGGTCTTTTGAGAGCGAAAAGGGGTAATCGTTAACAGAACGGGTACCAAGGTCCCATCTTTTGCCTTATTGATGACCTCACCCTTCCAGTGTCCCACGTTCGGATCGCGGATCCTGCTCCACATATTTTCGTAATAAGAATTTGATTGCAAACCGGAGTGCAAAAGCCGAGGCGTCTTTCCTAATGCTTCTTCATTTGAAAAACCATAGATCCGGCTCCAAGCAGGATTCACATAGACCAGTACACCCGTTTTGTCGCTGATCATAATGGCTTCATTGGAATCCTCGACGCATCGAAAAAAAATATTCTGAGGATCACACTCAAACTCATGGGCCATACTTTCTCGTAACACGGCAAAAGAGTCCAGTATAGCGACCTTTAAGGGCATCTTAAAACTTTCATCACGCATCTCATTACCATCCATGGTGCACAGCAAGTTTCGTTCCTCTTCTCGCATGGGCCTAGATACGCTCTTCTGGGGGTAAAATTACCGTTCAAGGAGACTATTTGTCCGAATAATCAGTACATGCGTCTGATTCCATAAAGAAAATCTCGGCATCATTTGTGCTTTTAAATTCTCTAAAGAAGGGAAAGGCGAAAATGAAAAGTCTGATGCTACTCTTCAGTCTTGTGAGCTTGGCTGTTCTGGCTGTTGGCACTTACTATCATGATGCCAGCGCAAGTTTTGGGTTGGTTCTACTCATGACATCTCTGATCTGCAATGTCGCAATTTATCTCTCGCCAGGGTCGGCTCTCTCCAGCAAAGTTCAATGATGGATCATTGAACTTTATTGAACTTTAAGGAAGTTTTGGATGACAGAGCCAGGTGAGTTCTTTCTTTCCGTTCAGAAGATGCAACACGCGGCTGTGAGGAAGTTTTTTAAATTGTTCAATCATGAAGGGATCCACCTCACCGGTGAGTTTAACGTTACATACAAACTGATTGCAGTAGCCGGACCTAATCCAAGTCTGAACATACTCCAGAAGTTTATCAGGAAAGCAGATGACATCACTAAAAACCCAATCCATTTTAACGGGTTTGAAAGAAAATGCATCCCCCCTTTTGAATTCGATATTCTTATTTCGCACGATTTTTTCATTGAGCGCAGAGCGATCAATACTCAGAACATGGGCATGCAACTCTGACAAAGCCCAACTCCATGAGCCCGGTGAAGATCCCAAATCCAGCACCCAATCACCTTTTTTCGGCCACTCCCCCAGAATCGTCAGCGCCTCCCAAAGCTTCAAGTAGGCGCGGCTGGGTGGAATCTGTTTATTTTCTTGAAACGGAATGACTCCATCGACCGTGGGACGCGTGACCTCATGACTGTATAGAATCAAGTGTGGATCTGCGAGAGTAAAGGCGGGTACCGAAGCAAGCGGAAGGACACCCGGAAAACAGAAATTTTCTGCCTTTTTTACACTCGACAATTTCTCCGCAATCAAGGCACCCCGCCTATTGAAAAGGTCGCCGTAGTATCGCCATTGTTTTGAAATCACTTTGAGTTTTTTTTGTGCATCGGTAATGGATTCAAATTGAAGGCTTTTTACATTTCTCCAAACGCAATCCGCCCAGGCCGGCTCAAATTTATCTTCCTGAACCCAAAGGGTCGAGGGAGTTGAGTTCAAAACAGTCGCACGAAGGCACTTAAGTTCCTCTAAAAGCTCTTTTTGATATTCTTTCGAT
>JAHFAC010000130.1:0-4757 GCA_023250755.1 Bacteriovoracaceae bacterium
TTATATTATTTTAGGCGCTCTCGCAGGGCTATCTGGAGCCATCCTCTCTGCGCGATTGAACGGCGCCCTCCCCACAGCGGGTGAACTTTTTGAGCTTGACGCGATTGCCGCCGTCGTCATCGGGGGCACCAGCCTCATCGGTGGAATCGGAACCGTTCGCGGATCCATCCTCGGCGCATTCTTCATCGGGGCACTCAATAATGGAATGAGCTTATTAGACGTCACCGAATTTTATCAAAAAGTGATCAAAGGCCTCATTATCATCTTAGCGGTTTGGTTTGACACTCGCCAGGCGAAAGCGAAGTTTTCTTCGGCGCCGTAATTTCCACCGGCCTCGAACCGTATTCAAAATTTCAGGATGATGTTTTCTCTTCCAATAGTCCCAGCCCAGCAGAGCCGCTCCCAAAATTTCGGCGCCCAAGAAAAAGGAAGAATTAAAGGAAAAGAGATGTTCAGAAAAAGTGCCATAAGGCATCACTGGGAAGTGAAATCCCAGGAATGGGAAAAAGAGAGCCAAATGATCGGCACCGACCTTACCCATAAAATAATGTTCAACCCAATTATCCAGTAAAAGATGAGTCATCACGCCCACAGCTAAAGCCGCTAATGGCTTTGAACTGCGCAAAATGGCAATTAAACTCAAAATCAGTAAAAACAAAGCAGTGTGACCAAAAGTCCGCGTCCCTGAAACGAGACCCAGATCTGCGCCGTGCCTACCGGTGAAGAGAGCCATGCCGTAATAGAGCGGCTTATCAATTAAGTCCGGAAGCAGCGTCCCCAGCAAAACCCAACGGCGCGGCAATCCCTTGCTCCAAGGAGCTACCAATTTACTGCCAATCCCCATGTGGCCAAAGAAAAACATCGATCAGGTACATATCAATATTCATCGAGTAATGCCAGGGGCTTAAAGTATTATGTCATTCATAGGCTAAATCCATTTGATCTTTAAACTTGTGTTAGATTAGGTAGATGCACTTTTTAAGTAAAATTATACAACTATTGTTTCTACTGCTGTTATGGAAAATATCTGCTTATGGTTCAGCCAAAAACCAGAGCATCACAGGAATTTTTCAGGAACTATATTTTAGCGATTACCTCTATCTAAAAATTACTCAAAAAAATGGTCAAACCTTGGGATTTTACTGCAACATTCCATTGTTACTTGGCATTGGAGTAATATATTCATTAAAGAACTTAATCGATTTCAAAAGATTAAAGAAGTCCTTGGCCTCAAAGTTTCAAACTAGCTGGCAGAATTCAATAACGATCAATCCAAAAATAAGATCCTAAGTCCATAATTAATATGATTATTTAAATTTCTGACACAGAAAGCAGGCATGATCCCTGCTCATGATTGTCCAAAATGAAAAACATTTCATTAAATTCAAAAATCCCATCTAAAATTCAATTTTCTTCCACGATCGAGTCTCGACCAAAAGATTAAATGAACAGGTAATGAGGAATAGAAGCAGATTTCCTAGAGATTTTATGTTTGTTCTATCTAAAGAGGAATTCTAAGTTTTGAGGTCGCAATTTGCGACCTCAAAGAAGGGGCGAGGTGGTCGACGCTATTTGCCTCTCGCCTTCACAGAGCAAGGAATTGCAATGCTTTCGAGCGTTCTTAACAGCACTCGGGCAATCCAAGTTAACATTACAATAATGAGAACTTTCGTAAGGCTTCGTAAAGTTTTAACCTCCAACAAAAAACTTGCTCAAAAAATAGCTGCGCTTGAAGCCCAATTCGAGAAGCATGATAACCAGTTCAAGATAGTATTTGATGCAATCAGAGAGCTTCTTTCAATCCAGTCTGTACCTAGAAAAAGGATCGTCGCTCTCGGAAGATCTAACAACTCCTGATAAACACCAAAAACATACAGGTGCATCCTGTATCAAGCCTTAGTAGATCGCATCTAGAAACTTCAAAACAAGTCCTGAAATTGTGCTCACTTGGAAATGGAGAATTTTTATCTGGGCGCGGTTCAGAATGCCATTCCCATCTACACGTTTATTACTTGAAGAAAAAAGAAACAAGATTACCAGAAATTTCTGCTGCTCTTCGAGTGGGTTGAAAAAAATTATTGATAATGTGAACAACAGACGGGACGTGGGATATCAGCTGGAACTCCTCACCACAATCTTTCCAAAAAAATCACGCGACTCAAGTCGTGCGACTGCCTGAGGATACTGGTCCATAGAAAACATTGAATCAATCACCGGGCGAATTTTGTGAGCTTCCACCAACTGCATAATCCGAATTAAATCCGATCGACTGCCTATAGTAGATCCGAAAATCGAAATATTTTTAAAAAATACATGGCGCAAGTCGATTTCAACTTTTGCATCTGCGGTAGCTCCGCACGTCACCAGCCGGCCCCCCCAGGCTAAACACTTTAAACTTTCTTTAAAAGTTTCGCCTCCTACGTGATCGATCACAATTTCGACGCCTTTTTTATCTCTCTCAGTTTGAATTTTCTTAACTTCTTCGCGAAAAGGCTTTTCTTTATAGTTGATGACATAATCCGCACCCAGCGTTTTTGCTTGCGCGGCTTTCTCAGCGCTCCCTACCGTCGTAATCACGATAGCACCTAAGAGTTTGGCAAGCTGAATTGCGTAAATCGAAACTCCGCTCCCACCAGCCTGAATTAAAACTGTTTCGCCTGCCTTGAGTGCAGCCTTGCGGGTGAGCATGCTCCAAGCGGTAACAGCAGCCACGGGTAAGGCTGCGGCTTCTTCAGCAGAAACCCCTGTAGGCCTGGGCACAATACTGGTAATGGGTACCACTACAAAATCAGCACAACCACCGTCACGGGTCTCCCCCAATAATCCATAATGAGGGCAAATCGGATCAAATCCACTCAAACAGGCCTCACAACAACCACACGAAACGCCTGGGTTCAAAACTACCGCTGAACCCACAGCCAAACCATTTGCAGCTAAGGCCCGCCTCGCTGCTTCAGACCCAATTTCGTCAATCTCACCTGCCACATCACAGCCGGGCGTCAATGGAAGTGGAAAGCGATGTCCCGAGACCCCATTCCTCACCCAAAGATCCATGTGGTTGAGCCCCACCGCTTGGACACGAATCCGTGCCTCAAGCGCGTTTGGATTGGGAGTAGAAATATCTAGGTACTGAAGGACTTCAGGACCTCCATGCTTTTCAATTCTCCAAGCTTTCATCGCAATTTTTGGGTAATCTTTTGAACGATGGCTCGAGCTGAAAATCCATGTTTTTCAAAGAGTTCGATCGGTTCGCCACTCTCGCCAAAGACATCTTGAACTCCAAATTTCATGAGAGGGGGGTGAATGCTCGTTTTAGCTAATGCCTCAGCCACGCAACTTCCTAACCCACCGATTACGGAATGATCCTCTACCGTCACCATAAGCTTTGCCTGAGAAGCAATGCTCAGTGTGGTCTCGTCATCATAAGGCTTAAGACAATGGGCAGACCAAACTCCCATTTTAATTCCCGCTCCAGCCAACGCCTGAGAAGCTTGCATGGCCTCAGCCACTCCTGCACCCGATGCGATGCACACCACGTCCAGCTTGCCACTGGAGGGACTGTAAAGCTCCAGCAACTTTCCGGGACGAAAAGGGACACCGGCAGGATAAAAATCAGGTAACGCCTGCCGAGTAGTGCGTAGATAGGCGGGTCCCTTCCACTCATTGACCAAATACTCCATCACAAGCTCAGTCTCACGTGCATCCATCGGCTGAAAAACCCCCATCGTTGGGAGCGCACGCATCAGAGCGATGTCTTCTAATCCCATTTGACTGTGACCATCATCCCCAATACCAAGTCCTGCGTGACTCCCTACAATGCGAATATTCGCTTGAGCGTAAGCCACACTCACGCGAAGTGTGTCGTAGCGACCGGTGACAAAACAGCCAAAACTGCAAATAAAGGGGAGCTTACCCGCAAATGACATTCCGGCTGCAGCACCAATCATGTTCGCTTCAGAAATTCCCATCTCAAAAAATCGACGCGGAAATTTCTTTGCGAAAATTTCAGACTTAGTCGACTTTGCCAAATCTGCATCCATCACAATGATTTCAGGGTGGGTCTCACCCAATCGGGCAAGTGATTCACCAAACGCCTGCCTTGTTGCCTTGCCACTCATAAACGTCCTGCCTTTGCCTTAATTTCATCAACCGCCCTCTTGGCTTCTTCTGGCTTTGGGGCAACTCCATGCCACTCGTTTTTATTTTCCATGAAAGAAACTCCCTTTCCCTTCACAGTTCGAGCGAGAATCATGACAGGTTTTGTTCCGCCTTTTTCTTGGAGTTGTCTAGCCTCACCGTAAGCTCCGATAATCTGGCCCATATCGTGACCATTGATCTCAATCACATGCCAACCAAATGCACGCCACTTATCGGCTATAGGCTCAATGGGCATCACCTCGCTGACATAGCCATCGATTTGTCCATTATTGTTATCGAGAATGGCACAGAGATTAGACAACTTATACTTAGCTGCAGAAAGTGCAGCCTCCCAGATTTGACCCTCTTGAATCTCGCCATCACCCATCAAGCAAAAAACTCGTCCTGGCTTCTGATCCATTTGAAAAGCCATGGCCAGCCCAATCGCTACCGATAAACCCTGCCCCAAAGAACCCGTCGACGCTTCAAGAATCGGGATGCGTACTCGGTCAGGGTGGCCCTGAAGGCGACTCCCTGTCTTGCGAAGTGTCGAGAGCTCTGCTGGGCTGATAAAACCTTTCTTTGCTAGAATGGCATAAAGTGCTGGAACCCCATGGCCC
>JAHFAC010000130.1:4767-5896 GCA_023250755.1 Bacteriovoracaceae bacterium
TCAGGAGTGAGTGCTTGAGAAGAAGAAACCCCTCGCATCTCAGAAAACCAAAGCGCTGTGAGGAGATCAATGGCCGATAGACTCCCTCCCGGATGTCCGGACTTCGCCTCAGCGAGCATTTCTAAAATCCAAATACGCAACTCGTCAGCAATTCCAACCAAATCTTTAGCTAAAAGCATCTTCCAACCTTACCATCTTCTTAGAATCTGTAACAGATTCTTACGATTCTGCCAGATTCCATTGACGCCACAATCAATCTTGTTAAATTGAGCGAATGTCTCGAAAATGGTGGGTCTTAACTGCAGTGGCCTGTGGAACCTTCATGGCCACGTTGGATTCCAGTATTGTCAACATCGCCCTCCCCACTTTGACTAAAGCTCTTGGAACCGATCTCAACCGAATCAAATGGGTAGTCATCACTTACCTCCTCGTGATTACTTGCTTGCTCTTACCCTTTGGTCGCCTTTCAGATCAATACGGTCGTAAGCGGATTTTCTTATTCGGTTTTGGAATTTTTACCGTAGGATCCGCCCTGTGTGGATCTTCTGCAAACCTGGCCTGGCTCCTTATTTCTCGCGCTCTACAGGGCGCTGGTGCTGCGATGCTGATGGCAAACGGCCCAGCGGTAATTACAGCGACCTTTCCGGGAAATGAGAGAGGTCGTGCCCTGGGGACTTTAGCCATGGTTGTCAGTGCAGGTTTGATCTCTGGGCCCAGCATCGGTGGATTTTTGATTGCCGCATTGGGCTGGAAAAGCATTTTTATCGTAAATATCCCCATCGGATTGTTGGGACTGTTCTTGGTCGAACGATTTGTTCCAGCGGACCCACCACCTCGTAGCCATGTGCCCTTTGATTGGGAAGGAGCCTTTCTTCAAATGCTTCTTTTGGTTTTTTTTATGATTCTGATGGACCCTCCCTCACTCTCCATCTCAGGAAGCGAGCCCATTCAGATCTCTAGAGTGGCTTTGGCTCTTATTATTGTCTTACTTGCAGCCCTTTTCTTGAAAGTCGAGGCTGGCGTCCGAGCCCCTCTTTTTGACCTTTCACTGCTTAAAAATCGGACCTTTTGGACAGGCAATCTTGCAAGCTTCCTGACTTTCGTTTCATTTTCTTTTCTCACGGTCCTG
>JAHFAC010000131.1 GCA_023250755.1 Bacteriovoracaceae bacterium
TCAAAATTCTGGGCGGATGTATCTTTCAGGATCTGGATAAAAGTGGGAGTCCCTTCATCCGCGTGGTGGGTGGCCAGCTCATAAACCGCCAACCGGCGGTCTTCTGGGGCTTGATCCTGGGCCAACCCCGGTGCCGCAAAGCTTAACGCGCAGCCTACCGCGACCCATCCCCACAAACTACCTTTTTGCCTGAGCGATACCATTAATGGATTATTCCATCATGGGTGGAGATTTTCGAATCAATTCGTGCACGATTTCTTAAATGATACAGGCGGATTCAAAATAAACCACACTGCATTATAGCCTCTAGGCCAGCACATCCATTTCAGGTTTCCAGATCCCTCGCCACTCCTTGAGTCGGACTCTAGGCTTCGTCGCCCCGCCCACCTCATCACCGAGCAGGGGATACTCTATAAAAGCATAAGTGAGTCTCACCCGCGTGCCATAATCTCCCAAGTCAAGATTGGTGACCTCGTTCCAGGATCCTTCGTTAAAATACTCCTTGCCCTCGCGCCACTGACGATACCTAAGAATATGAGTATGACCCATGACTACGGTATGGATATCTTCATTTTCCTCAAGGATTTTAAAGGCAATTTTGTCATAATCCGGATAGATCGTGATTTCTTTCAAAATTCCCAAAGTAGCTCGCACCCGTTGAACAATTTGATAACGCCTTCGAAAAAGCATCGAGTCGATCATGAATTTGATCATCAAGGCAGCAGCCTTGATGCCCCACCAAGTGTCGTGAATGATGGCCCAAATCAAAAAGGTCTGGAACGGGCGGACCTTATCCACATGCGGGCGGTTTTGCTTGATTCTCGGAAGGAGTACAGACACGAAAAGAGATCCCCACGGAAGATTAAGGACAGGCTCCGGCAAACCCCTGGTAATGAACGGACGATCCATATCTGTCGCTGAAAAGCTCTCATATTGCTGTCCGTGTTCGATCCAAATACCATCCACCTTGTAAACAACGTCATAAAAACCGACCGGGACGCCACAGGCTTCTGAAAAAATCTTTCGGGGCTTGTGCCAAAGCATCCCGACATCATGATTGCCCACGACATAAGAAATGGTATGCCCAGGGGTCGCCGCAAATCTGCGCAGCGCCTGGAAAAAATCGGGATGCCCGGCGATAATTCGCTCCACCGCCCGTGCCACTCTTCTCTCAGTGAACATATGGGTATGAACACCCCAACTGTCGACTTGAAGCAAATTCAGAATATCGCCATTCAGGACTAGCTCGACCTCGACGTCCGCATAAATGCCTGATCGATAATAATTTAAAAACTCACTCCACTCGCGGTCGTAAACGAAATCTTCCAATATGTTTTGCGTCCGATCGCGAAAATACCGCCCTTTACCGAGGTGAAAATCACTGACCACCAGCTTATAGCGGCGCGGAACACGCTCCTCACCCACCCGTGCCCTCCTTGCCACCCGCTTGCCCCTCAGGATCTCCCTTGATCTCGGTTTTTTTAATGTCTTTGCCCGTATCCGCGATAAAAACCAGGTTTCGATTCGTCCGCTTGGCGGTATACATCGCCCGATCAGCAGCATCGATAATTGCTTTTTTTGAATTTGCATGATCGGGAAAAAGCGCCACGCCAATCGATACGGTAAAACGATGCTTCAAGCCTTCATGCGCCAAAAACTGAGTGCACTCAACAGACTGGCGAATTCGCTCAGCCACCGTTTTTGCCGTAGGCAAATCGCAGGGCGACAGCACAGCCACGAACTCATCACCCCCATACCTAAAAACAGTATCTGACTCACGAACGTATTTTCTCAAATGATTCCCCAACTCGTTGAGGAGCTTTGTACCGATCAAGTGCCCATGTGAATCGTTAATCCCCTTAAATTTGTCCGCGTCGATAAATAAAATGGCAAATGATCGATCCGTCACTTGGGCTTGCGCGATTTCACGGTCTAAAATAAAATTTAAATATCGGGTATTGTAAAGCCCGGTCACATCATCGACATAAGCAAGGTGTTGGGCACCCTTGTACTTCTCGATATTTTTGCCGGTCACCTCAATTTGCGCCTTGAGCATCCTCAAGCGACTGCCAAACGCATCAACGTCGTCAGGGCGCTCGGGAGAAAGACAAACACAGAAATAATCGGTCTCCCCTGCACAGCGAAATTGAAACACAAAAAGCCCTGGGGTCAGCTGACCTCGCTCAACAAATCGATAATACTCACCTGCCTCAAGCATTTTCGGCAATGGATTTGAGGCATGGAGGGCGATATCGAGGATCTCCTCCATCGCGCGATCCTTTTGGCTGAACTGCGACGCACTGTCGATCCGAATCGGCGATCTTTGCGATAAGGCATAGATCGCATAATGATCTGAGTGAAGTTCGCGTGAAAAAAAACTCTGAACAATGCTGAAAATCTTCTCTTGTTCCAGCGATGCCGAAATCATTTGGCAAGCGTTCAGCAAGTTAAGGTAGCTTGACGCCCCTGCATTGCCTCCGAATACCGTTTTTCGGTCCAAGCCCCGCTTCACAGCAAGGCGAAACGACTCGAGATTAAACGGCTTCTTGAAGTAATCCTCAGCCCCCATGCGAATGGCGGCAACTGCTTCTTCAACCGTTGCATCGTCCGAAATAAGGATGACGCTGGTCACCGGGCTGACTCGCTTGATTTTTTCCAACAAGCTTAATCCATCCACGCGGGGAGCCTTTCTCCCGCCTGAAATCGCTTGTCCTGAAGAAACGTCGATTACCACAAGATGGTAATTAAACTTGCCCACCCAATCAAAAAGGCTCTTCACGCGGCTAATCACATCGACTTGACAGTCGGCCACTTCACTGATGAGATCAGAATGAAGCTCCGTCTGCTTTGGGTCTTCTTCAATAAGAAGCACATTATAGACGGACGGCTTGCTGATTTGTGGGATGGTGCTCACTGACATTTTTAAAATCCCTTAGGAAGCGACCTTCTCCGCTTCCTCCCCAGCATTATTATTCCCAAGCTCCTTAGGCATATCATCCTCACTCTCGACTTGCACGCCTTCTAAAACCCTGCTTGCTACGCGCATGACTTGAGTGGCCTTGATGACACGATCCTTTAACTCTTTTGCGATCTCTTTTTGCTTCGCATTTTGCTCCTGAAGCAAATCCATATTAAACTCGAGGAGATCGACCTTGCGCTTTAACTCGACAATCTTATTCTCTCTCGCGCTGATCAAGGCCTCTGAGTCCTTTTTCATAATTTCAAGGCGATTTTCTAGCTCTTTTTCACGTACGCGAATTTTTCGGATGTCCGTACGAACCCGCTCCTTAAGGCGATCGGTATCCTCAGCGAGCTCCCGCATTTTGGACTCTAAGAGCTTTGCCTTGTCCATCTTCGCCTTCATTTGGAATTTCAAGTCAGAATTTTCTGCCTGAAGCCCCTCCATCTCGATGCTTCGCTTTTTGTCAAATTCGTCAATTGTGCACTTTTGTTCGTCAACCTGGCATTGGAGTTCATCGGATTTGATTTGCTCTTTTTTAAGATGATCCTCGAGAGTGGCGATTCGTTCCTTGGCATTTCGAAGCTGACCCGAAAGAGCAGCGACGTCTTGCTCTCGAAGCATGAGATATTTTTTCAACGTTTCAAGATCAGGCGAATGGACAGCTCCACCTGGAACAACCGCATCTCCCTGAGGGTGTGCAAATGACAAAGGGAACTCTTGCGGGGGCACGGCAATAGGGTCAAGAACATTCGTGAGGTCAGGTACAGGCACAGATAAAAGATCCGGGGCAAGCAGCTCAGAAGGTGCCTCAGTTGGTTTTTTTAGAAAAATCGCCGAGATTTCATCCGGATTCAACTCAGGAGCATCGAGTTGAATGCTGTTATTTTGGTTTCGATGTGAACTCTCGGGAAGATTAAAAATAGGAGACGCATCTTCAAGAACAAGTGCGGGCCGGGATACCTCTTCTGATTTGGAGTTATTCTTTAATTCAAATTCAGAATTTTGCTCTTCAGCAGCCAAACCAACCACGGCTTCAATCAGCTGAAAGAGTTCTGCTTGAGTAAAAGGATACTTGAGATAAGCATTGACTCCCTGTGGAGTCTTTTGATGCCTGACAAATTCAGCATCACTCCAACGCTCCGAGGTCAGGATCATGGGAAGATCTGCTTGAGCTAAATCCTTTTTCACCTTAGAAATAAAACCCAGCCCACCCTCTCCACCTGGGCCAGCCAGCTCGCGATGAACAATCACCAGCTCAACACTCGTGTTATGAAGTTGGAGAACTTGCCATGCCTCCATCGGGTCTGAAGAAATCAAAAGCGCCACACCTCGTTTTTGAAGTGTTTTAATAATATCCTGCAGCGCGTCGACATGGGGATTAAGCAAGAGAATCTTCATCATGGTCTACATCGGCTAAACTGCCCTAGAAGTTGACACCCCCTCCCGGAAAAGCTACCTTTTGAGTGCGTTATGAAACTCCGACCTCCGATCCTCCAGAATCGTATTCATCTCTTAGTTTTTAAAGACAATTTCGTCGCCCGAACTTTTGAAGTTCCGTTGATCTGGATCTCCCGTTCTGGCTTGATCTTAGGCTTTATAGTTCTTGCCCTGCTTCTCGCCCTGCTCCTTACCCTAAAATACTACCAAGCCTCCCATCCGGTTAACCCAACCCGCCTCCACTCACTCGAGCAAGAACTGGCTGATTTGCACGCAGCCTATCAAACCCTCGCAACCAAGAGCGCAACGCCTCCCCAAAGATCCGCTGGGAGCGTCTCAAAACCTCTCCTTTTCAGCGCACTCCCAGGAGATGGCTCCAGACCGCTTTCAGATCCTGCCACCTTGCCTTTTCGCCTTGACCAGCCTCGCGCGTATTGGCGGGGCAAGCAGATCCAAGTCGAGTTCAATATTCAATATGTAAAAAATGACGGGGGCAATCAACAGGGCAAGATCATTTTGCTGGCGCGCGGCCCAGAAACCCTCCTGGCTTATCCAAGCGGCGTCCTCAATCCTGCCGGAACCGAAAACCTTCTCAACCCAGAGTCGGGAGAATTTTTCTCAGTCAGCCGCTTTCGAATCGGCAAAACCTCTTTGGGCCCTTTCCCTTCCCACTCGCACGTCCAAACGGTTGAAGTTTTAATTTTTAACCCGGAAAAAGAACTTCTCTTGGTCGAGAAATTAAACCCCGAGGCCTCTGCCACAAAACCAAAGGCCTCTCCGTGAACTAACCATGAATATAAAAGAAACCACCATCAATCTCATTGCCGAAGGAACTCGCCTGGAGGGGAAAATCAGTTTCGAAAACATCTCCAGAGTCTATGGCATTCTCGTCGGAGAAATCATAGCAACCCCTGGCAGCACCCTCATCCTGGGAGAGACAGCCAAAATCGAAGGCACGATCCAGGCGGATACCTTGATTGTGGATGGTTTTGTCCAAGGCGATATCAAAGCACGGACAAAGGTCGTGCTTTCTGGAACTGGGCGCGTCGTCGGCAACATCCGCACACCTTCTTTAGTCATTGATTTTGGCGCTTATTTCGAAGGGCAATCGCTCATGGAAGAAATTCGATCCAAAGGATCCGCACACCTCATAACAAATCCTTCACCGACACCTTCTTGACTTGCTTAAACGAGCTTAGCGACAAACTTTTCATCACTTCTTTGCTATCTCCCGCTATGACTATCAAGAGATGGCTGAGATCAAAATCTTTTTTCACCGCACTCGAGACATCAGGGGCCGTGACCGCACTAATTCTAGGAACAAACTCATTTAAATAGTCTGGACCCATTCCCAAGAGGTCTCCCATCGCCCAGCGGGATGCCACGGCTGAAAGGGTCGACACACTGAGCGGGAATCCCCCCATCAAATAATCCTTGGCCATCCGCACCTCATCCGCCGGAATAGGCCCCTGCTTGAGCTCATG
>JAHFAC010000132.1 GCA_023250755.1 Bacteriovoracaceae bacterium
GCCGTGACAAATTTTATGATCGGTAGGCATTGGAGCTTCATGGCCACGCACGGTCATTGGAGGAGGCAGGGCTTTCGTTACGCTCTGGTCTCATTTTCAAGCCTTTTTTTAAACAGCACTGGCGTTTATCTTTTTACGGAGTGGGGGGGGTTTCACTACCCCGTTTCAAAATTGATCGTGGCGTTGTTGGTGGGCGTGTTTTTTAATTTCCCGCTCCATCGGAGTTATGTTTTTAGGTAGAAGGCTTGTTAATCAGCTGTCCTCGACAGTTGCTAAAAGGTTAGGCAGTAAAATCCTTAAATAAGGCACAGAAGTCTATAGAAAGAAAAAGCAAGAAATCGGATAACCTTTTTAAATTATTTGCTTTTCTTGGTTAATCAAACATCTTTTCCCACATTGGGTGGATTGATGGCATGTCTGTTGCTTTTGTATC
Organism: Bacteriovoracaceae bacterium; assembly: GCA_023250755.1. Taxonomy (GTDB): domain Bacteria; phylum Bdellovibrionota; class UBA1018; order UBA1018; family UBA1018; genus JAHFAC01. The sequence continues at coordinate 434 of JAHFAC010000132.1, forward strand.
TGTAATAGAGAGGCTTTGGGTCTGCAGTAGCCTACAAGGCTGACTAGCGATGGAGTTATTTATGAAAGCGAGAACTATTTTTTTAGTGGGTTTATTCAGTTCAGTAGTGGCTGGGATTCTTTTTTGGTCTGCGGTTTATTTGAGAGCAGAAGAAAATGAGCGGGTTCCAGATCTCCGCAGACTTGAATTTAGAGCTGTGGATCAGATTTATCCTCTTTCAAATTATATTTCAGTTTTAGAAAATAAGAAGGAATTTTTTTCGTTTCATTGTCGCGAATTTCATACTGACAACCTGGACTCCGCATTGATTTTAAATCGTCTTGTGAGTAGCAAGCTCAAGATGGAGAGGCAGAGAATTTCTACTGCAGGGAAGTATGAATTTATTGACCGATACGAAATTTATTATGATGGTATTACAGTTTCGTTTGACGGAGCCAAGATGACTGAGATCAACTGTACTTCAGCAATCAACTATGGTGTTAACTACGACATCAATCATAAAATTATCCCATTTTTAGATAAAATTTTAAATGCGCCACTGTCCAAGGAGTAAAAAGTGAGAAATCTATTTCAAACGTACAGGATGGCTTTACCTCTATTATTGATCGGATTTCAGGCAATCCAGCTCCCCGCATGGGCTGATTCACAATATGACGGAAATAAGATTCCTCATAATCCCAATCAGTTGAAACTGAAAGTAGTCGATGTGCCCGGAGTGCTATTGGGAGATATTTGGCAAAATCACTATGTTGTGATTGAAGAGAACGGAAGAGAAATTTTTAAAACGAATTCATATGATACGAACAGTGATGCAGAACAGGCTAAGAATCGCTTGCAGGAAGAGTTGAACCTGGCGATTAGCGCCGATAAAAAGGTCATTTATCAGCATGATGAAAAAGGGAGCGGCTTTCATTTTGAAATAACTCAAGTCCCAATTCATTCAATAAACGAGTACGAAGCTCTTCGGAAACAAGTGGAAGAGATGAGTGAGAAATTGTCTGAGATTCAGGAGACACTTAAAAAAACACAAGGTGAACTTGAAGCTCTGCGAGCACAAAAACAAGCTGTGAACACTCCCAAGGAGTTGTCTCCTGGGCAGCAGCAACCCGTGGATCACGCAGGCGAAGATCAATCAGGAAAAGCGGAAGTAGCGAAATAATCCCCAGAAAAACTCTTGTGATGAGCGCCCTATTTCAAGCGCCAGCTTAGCCGACAGAGAGTGAGTTCAGGAAGGATCAGGCCCGAAATTCGCCCCATGGCATTACCTGAGTTGACTTTGAGTTGATCTGAGTTGTTGGAATTTTCTCCGGTTGCAGCGTCATTAAAGCTCAAAGTACCGGACGAAATGAGCGGCAACTGTAAACCCAAATCGAACCCAATGGAAAGGGATTCAGAAAGTTCAAAAATCATACCCATCCCCGGTGCAAAGTAAAATGCGGGTAGGTTGATCGTGCCGGACGATGCAATGGTCTCGTCTTCGACTTTGAACGATGACACATCTGTTGAAATGTTAAAGTTTCGGTATCCAAATGAGCCATAGAAAAACAGCCACGAAGCGAATGGAAACCACCTTGCCCCTGCCTGCACATTGAACAGGTCTACCGTGGTCTGTTTATTTGGGATGGGGAATTTGACATAGCCCAAGTCTCCAAAAAAACGTAAAGAAGGCGCCCAGTAGGCTTCAGTGCCGATCTGGAGCGGTTGGATCAAAGAGAGTTTGAACTCAGGTGCCCATCTCAATCGATGATTCGTTTCTGGTTTTAAATCTTGTTCAGACTGATTGAGTGGAGTTTGAGCGGCAAAGGCTGAAAATGCCAAAACGATTTGAAGAAGTAAAATTACTATTGTTAAAATTTTAAATAATTTTTTTCGCATCGGGTTAGTTTTCTAAATAAATGTGGTTGGTGATGACCCAAGGAAAGGATTCTTCAGATTTATCTGAAAACGGTCCCAAGAGAGATTTCAAATGTCTGGGCGTAATGTTGACTTCAGCCCTGTAAGCTCCGATTTCTTGAGTGGTGTATGAGAGGTCTGAACCTTCAGCGGTGGCGATGATTTTGTCTTCACCGTTGGGCAAGACTTTTTTTAAGGTGATTTGAATGATGGGTTTGTCCCCCCCCCCTTTGGGTGACTTGCCATGCAGCTTTGGGGCTCGAACGGTGAGAGTTGCGGATTGACCTGTGAGTTGGACTGTTTCACCCACGCCCACCGTGGTGGAGCCTGCTACCGCGAAAAAATCCATCCCCACTGGGGAGCCGAATCCCTCAAAAACAAGCCAGCCTCGGCCTTTTTTGATGGCTGTTTTGATCGAGTCAACATCCAGATTGGTGACTAAAAAATGATTTGACATGAACCGTGTCATTCTTCGATGAGAGTCGATTCGATCACCGTCACTTGCTTTTTGAGGGAATACATTTTCATGTGAGTCGGTCCCGCCTAGGCCGGTGATTTTGAGTTTAGCATCAATTAATTCATTCCATTTTTTAGCATAAATAGGATGGAGTTTAAAAAATCCAACGAACATAAAATCCGGATTGAGACTTCCGTAGGGGTCAATGAGGTAAGTTAAAATGCTCGGGATGTCCTCAAATGGGGGAAGTCCGAGGTCTCGTTTTCGGATTTTTGGATCGAGGTTGGCGTGAATGTTGTAAATTTCAATTGCACTTGGCGCGAGGGCTTTAATTTGCTGAATGCTTCGACTCTCTGTGTGTGGAATGACGACGACTCCGTTGGCTTCACTTTCGATCTGAGTGGTCAGGTCGCGCGTCTCTTGGGCATAAAGGGCTGTGCGCTGTGCGATATCTGTATTGAGATGCTTTTCCATCCCGAGCGCAATGACTCTGCCTTCAATTCCGGTCAATAAGGTGGGTTCGAAAGAGTTAGCGCAGTTCCCCAGTTTATTTGCGTAGGGAAGACCATTTTTTTCAATCAAATGGTCTTTTGCTTCCAGCAAAAGGAGATCGCGTATTTCGTAACTGGCCTGATGGGCGGGGTGATCGGTGATAAAAGCAAAATCGACCCGATTTTTACAAAAGGCGTCTTTAAGATTGGCCAGGCAAGATGAGTTGAGTGCTCCACCGATGATTCCTTTTTTGTCGCAGGCGTCATAGGAATAGGGGGAGTGAAAGTGGGTGATCACTCGCGCGATGCGATATCCCCTGGGTGATCCGAGTTCAGCTGAGTCAGGCAGACTGCTTTCGTAGTTGGATGCGCAAGCTGAAAAAACAAAACTGATCGCGACTGACAATGCGACATCTGTTATTTTCATGGCTAACTGCAGGATATGTCAGGTTGAGCGTAGGGGGAAGTCCCATTTGGCAATATTTTTGTTAAACAGCGCGAATGTAATACAAATTTACAGCATGTCTAAAACATCGCCTGGTTTCAAATCGTCTGCAAAACTCGCTGATAATCCGTGATATCGCAGTTTGTTTGACTCACACCAACTTGTGATCCCTGTTTGATTTCGGTACTTTATATGTTTTTTGGCTTTCATTGTTTTTATTTCCCCGTGTCACTTACCCTCGATCAAAAGAAATGATGCATGATGCAGGGTGACCGATCCGAGGCAAAAGAGCACCCTATTAAAAATATAACTATAATGATATCAAATATTTATGTCTGATAATAGTAATAAATATATGTTAACTAAGATCAAAATAAGACCCATTGACACCCTTGCCGTAAATGGGTAATCTATGGTTATGAGATCAACGGCGAAAAAGAAAGACAAGCAATTACTGGATATAGATGGCCGTGGGCGCATCACGCTGCCGAGAGAGCTACGCGATGGTGTTGATGTATTCCAAGTCCAAAAATTGGGCGACGGGTCATTGAAACTCATCCCACAGGAAGTTGTTTCGATTGAGGATGCGAAAGTCATTAAAATGCTCAAACGCTCTATCAATGATTTCAAGGCGGGCAAAGTCGAGAAGATTCCCGAAGAGTGGCTAGATAAACATGACTCGTGAGTTCGAGCTTTATCGAACCCCAGATGCCAAGGCTCAGATTGCGGCAATAGAAAAAGAGTCCTCCAAAAAAGGGCTCGCAAAACAACTTGGTAAAGCTCTCAATCATCTTTCGAGAAACCCCTTCCATCCAGGCTTAAGCTCGCATCCGATGCTCGTCTATGAAAAGCTCTACGGTGCAAAGGTATTCAGCTCTTACGTCCAAAACAACACGCCCCAGGCGCACCGAATCCTATGGACATATGGTCCGGGCGCTCAGCAGATCACCATTCTTGCGGTCATTCCCCATTATTAAACGGATTTACTAAGGAAGCCTCGTAATTCTTATAGCACCTGCCATGAGAGTGCCCATTAAAGCTGACTGCCGCTTACCCAGGTGTAGCCGAGGCTGGTAATTCCTGTGATGGTGTTTTTGAAATCCTGAAATCCAGGTACATTGATTTCTGGCTCCAACCAGAAGGGGTGAAAGAAAAATGACGCAAATCCATCGCGAACCACTCGGGCGTAATTTGCATTAGTAACAATGTCTTGCCATGTGTAAACGATGTTTGAGTTGGGATCGATGGCACTGATGTCATACTCAATATTTCCGAGATTTTCTGGGATTATTTTTTGCCCATAATAATCAGAAGAAATAATATACGGAAAAAACATTCCAGCTGAAAAGTCGCGATTAGGATTGGCTGGATCTAGGTTTGGAGTTTGCGAGTTGTAGTAAACCACGCGCTGATAAGTGGTTTTAAAGCGCTTTGCAAAAACAAGGTAATCCAAGGGAGAGGCCTGGTAGTGTGGTGGCTCAAAGCCATAAATAGAAAATCCACTGCCAGTGAACTCTGTAATGCCAGAAGCCACGCGCCCGTCAGCCCACGTTGAGGAGTCTTCGGCAACAGGGGTGTTTTGTACTGAATTCCAAAATTCAAAATCATCTCCACTGACTCCCGTATTTTTGTTTTTGATGGAATCATACTGATGCGTATACCCATGCATGACGATGGATCCCCCTCGGCTTGCGGCATACTGAAGCGCACTTTTGAGGTTACTTGCGTTGGCAAGGTGGATTTCGAGGGGGATGCCGTCATTATAGTGTCCCAAGGGATCACGATAAAAAGGAATAGCGGCAATTGAAAAAGGGATATTTCTTTGTTTTAGGTAATTACTGAGTGTTCTCATAGTTGTAGGATCGACCTCAGCACCCACGTCTTCGAGTCTCACCAATGCGCGATGAGATTCGGCGTGATTTACTCCTAGAATGTCGTGTAAAAGATCGCAGAATGCGAGATACCGATCGCGAGGTCCAATATAGGTGAGCGGGTTGTCAGAGACGTACCAAAAATTTGCTGAGTGAATGATGTAGGGGATCTGTTCGCTTGTTTTTGGGTTTCTTACCCAGGCTGGGGCATTGGCCTTCAGTGGATCTAAAATCAGTAACTCCGACATCAGGATCTGCATTAATGGCTCCGGTCGCTGGGTCGAAATTGTAA
>JAHFAC010000133.1 GCA_023250755.1 Bacteriovoracaceae bacterium
AATCCCTTAGCTCTGATACCTGAATTATAGTGAAACGGGCTAATAAATAACTCTTTCTGAAATCCTCCTTCTAAATAATCCAAGACGATCCGCAAGTTCCAAGCATGGAGATAGTCATCTGTTACACCGGGACCACTGACATGAATATGAAGACTCAGGTCTTGATTTTCACCCTTTTGGACTCTGTTTTCAATTAAATCAGTGACGCCAAAAAATTCAGAAAGTTCGTGCAGCTCTCTTAAAAATTGATCTTGGTTTGAGACAATGTAATAATCGCTGTATTTGAATTCGATTGCTTGCTGATCCTTGTGGTATTTGAGGTGAGGCAAGAGTGCGTGGATCGAGGCGGGTAGCGCGACATCATTCCTAATTGCTGTATATGGGTATTTTAATAAAAGCTCCACGCGGTGCTTTTTAGAAAGCCGAGAAAGGCGAATCTCAGATCCCTTCTCTTCAGTAGTGATTTTATTTTTCCAAACTTCTTCGACATGCTTCCATGCGACTGCTGCTCGTGTTTTTTCTGGCCCCTTAGAGAGCCCCTCTACTCTAGGGAGTTCTCCAGTAAGTCGTTTCTTTAGCTCTTCAACAAAAAGAATGGGGGGAAGGAGGGAAATAATCTTTGCCTGGATTTCAGGTTTAAGATGCCAAAAATTTCTTGGGTCAGCCAAGTAATCATTTAATTCATTTGCAGATAGGTCTTGCCCAAGAGTAGGGTTACCGTTTTGAAGAGAATCAAAATCAAAAATGTCGATAATATGTTCAAGTTGCTTTGGATCAAGTTCAATTTCAAATCCATAGCGATCAATTCCAGGATCACTAGCACTCAGCAAGCAGGGCAATAAACTGAGTCCCAAATATACTAACGGGATTAAGAAAATGGACTTATAGAACGATGCCCTCATCCTAATAAGCCGTATCGACAGTTTAATTACATTCCTTGTTTTTTTGTGCCTGTTTTATAAAAAACAATGGGGGGGCTGCTGGATCGTCAGTAATCTGACAATATCCTACACTTAATATATAAAACATTGGTTTTACGCCGTGCGCCAGACGTGAGATAAGGCGGGATAAGTTAGGATATCTTCACGCCAAAGCAATTGTGGTGGATGATGAGTTCGCTTGGGTTGGCTCTATCAATGGCTCCATCACCTCTTTTGGGAATAATCGTGAGTATGGCATTTTTATCAATGACTCAGTCATGATTAAGAAGCTTGCTGCGCAGATGCAAGCAGACTTTCAAGATCCTGCCTCTGAGAGTTGGCAAGAATCGATTTACGCTGAGCGTGTACTGCTCATAGTCTTTGCCATAGCGTTTAATGAGCAGCTGTTCCTCAAAGATTGCCTTCTTTCTGAGAACAATGATTAGAGCTATCGATCCCAATAGAGAAAATTTTGAAAACCAGAAGCCAGTCCAACCAAGAGCCATAAAAATGAGCGCAGAATAGATTGGGTGCCTTGAATACGCATACAATCCATCAACTACAAGGGTTCCTGAGCGTTTTGGAATTGGACTCGGCGTGAGCGCTCTACCCAGATTCAGAAGAGCAAACAAAAAAACTAAGAAGCTAATTACAAAGACAACCCCAAAAAAACAATTTAGAACACGAAAAGACTGCCAAAGTACTTGCTCGGGCATTCTATCAAGCGTTGGTCCTATGAGAATCATTCCACAAGAAGCGACCTGTACTGACAGGAGTAGAGTCACCTTTTTTGCCACAGATGCCATAAATTCGCCGTTAAAAATAAAGAATCCACACAGCTGCCTGTCCAGTAAAACATTTAACTAAGACAGCACCGTTTTTACTCATACCGACTTTTTCCTGACTTGACAAAGGTGTTGTTGGGGTTGATTTAAAATCATGTATTGGCAAGTAACTTCACCACTCCGACTGTAACGGCGGATGCATCTCACACACCTACATTGCTGAACGAAATCTATTGGTACCGTAGATAATTTTTTGGTAGACCTTTTGAAAACAGGTCCATTATGTCAAAAAAATTACTGTCTTTAATCATTTGTTCAAGTTTTATTCTCGTCTCTATAGCAAGGGCAGACGATGAGGACAAATACATTGAAAACCCTGAGCTTTTAGCAAAAATTATCATAGAAGGATCAAAACAACGTTTCTTTGCTACTGGAGTTGCCGCATTAAAGGATAACTTGGATTCATTGGCGGTCAGGCCGAACTCGTGGCTTGATCCTGTTAAATTTAAAATTTCCAATAAAAATGGAAATTCATTTAAATTTGACGCCCTACAATCAGGCACCGCTGTAGAAGCTCCGATTTGCCAATACTTTGAGATTCATTTCTCAGGTGAATATGTCAAAAATATTCCCACTATTAACGGGTATTGGGCCATCAATCATGTCGATGTAATATTTACAAATAGAGCTCAATGTCTTTAATCAAATCCCAATGACCTATTGGCATCATAAAGGCGGGGCGATCCCCTGCAGATAAGCAGATCCATGATTGGCGATTGAGCTGGGCGCCTGAAATTTTCAGCTTAAAACGATATAAAGGGTTTGAGCTAAGGGACAAGAGATGCTTTCGAGCCAGAAGGCCCAGTCATAATCGACACATCCCAGCGGTCAGTAGATTTACCTAAAAATACCGATAAGTAAGCTGAAATGCGGGCCCACTTACACATCATAAGTGCATGTTTGGTTTTTTTAGGCACAGCCTCTCATACCGCCCCTGGCAGTGCTGTATTTCATTTCCTGATAGAGCCTTCAGCTCTTGCAACTGAGCCCTTGACGCCTTCTGTTGTGAGCTGCCTGCAGCACAAACTTTTTGCTACCCTCAAAACTAAAAAATTCCAAATTAGCCCTGAACAATTCAACAAGCGATTGGCTAAGATTGAGGTGGAAATATTAGCGTTGAAAAATAGATATGGTCTAGCAGTAAACTTTCTAAACTCACCTAGAATCACTGGCCTTCAGCGAGCCGTTCATGATCAAGAAGAACTTCAGTCGTTAGTTAATTATGCAATGGCGAAAGCCCCACCACTATTTGAAATCATATCCAAAGCAGTTGCTATCAACCAGAAATTAAATCCACTTCATAAAATTGCAGCCATTGATGATCGAATTGTTTCCGGGTATCCATTTACCCTAATAAAAATGGACCATGAAGTTAATGAGAAAGGGGTCCACTATATTACGCCTGAAAACCTCCATAAATATGAACTAACGATAAGGAACGGCAGGCTTTATAGTTCTGATGGGAAACTATTTAATACCGCTGCTAACGATCCAGGAATATACATTATGGATGGCGAAGGACGAATATATGCAGCAGAAAAAGGGCTTGAAGGAGTCTTCCATCATTCCTCATTCTTGTCAGGAAGTCCCGTGGCCGCAGCCGGTCAATTTGAGGTGAGAGACGGCCAAATCATTAAACTCGACGATCGCAGCGGTCACTACCTTCCGCCGAGATTCATGACTGAGCAGCTTGTTGCTTGGCTAAAGCAACATGGTATTACTCTAAACAGAAGTCAGCTATTTTTTGTTGCTCCCGTAGAAACGGCGCCTACCCTCCATAGGAAATAAAAGCGGGCGCGGCATGCGCCGAACCGTGAGCACCCGATTTATCTTCATTGCGAGGATTACTTTGCAGCGAAAGAATGCCCGGACGAGCTTTTGGAAAAGACTTTGCCGTTCCCCCTGGACCAAATCCGTATGCAACTAACATTTTGTTCAAACCTTCGGCTCCCAGCTTTTTTCCGAGCTTCATTATACAGAGATCACTGGAATTCGCGATGGTTTCTTCTGTGGTCAGATGGTCCCAGCCGTTTGTTTTCCAGTCGTGATAAACTCGATTCACATGAGGCTGCTTCACCGCATCGTTCAAAGCCCGCTCAGCCATCCCTTGGATCGCTTGATCTACGACAATCTTTCCGGGATTCGCTCCTTTTTGATCATTTCTCATGAGCTGGTTGGCACTAAAAGCTAGTGCGACTGTGAAGATCATCGTAGTGGTACCGGTTAATATTCCGATCCATTGGAGAAGGAGAAACTATCTAACCGACCGGGGAATCGAGAGCTTAATGGGACTCGGAGTAGAAGGCCCGGATCGCATCTTGGGCCTCTTGGTCGATTTTATGAGAATTCCCCGTCGCTCGACCGATCGCTCCGGAAAGACCACCACCGAATTGGACTTCCAGATTTGCAGCATTGATGATGACGGATGCTCCATGTAAAGAATGATCCGTGATAGATCCCGGCATGACGGCAGCTTGGGCTGGGGTTAGCGATGCGCCATATTTTGCCAAGGCATGCTTAAAAAGTTGAGTGTCTTCGTCACCGAAAGTAACAAAACGGAGTTCCAGATTCCCGCGATTCTTGATTGCCGATTCGACGATCCTGTCGGCTAGCTCCTGCGGGGATACGCCGATTCTCTCCACGAATATCTTTCCGCCGATGAACGGAATGGCAACACGATGGTCCCCATTGTTTCTCGCGAGATCTAGCGAGTTCCGAACGGAGTCGGTAACGCTTTTCACTGTCGGATCAAATTTTGGACCGTTTCTTGTCATGCTGCCCGTAGCAGCGTGAATGATATGCTGTATTCCCTGCTGAGACAGATTGCCGGAACTCGTAACGATGGCTGAACCACGAGGCAACATTCCTGCAGCTCTCACTTCAGCATCGATCTCAGTCCCCATGGATGCGATTTGCGTGGGCTTGGGACTCATCATGTTCTCAATCTTTTCTAAGACACGTCTCGGTATCAACTCTGACTCTCCTTTCGGGGGCTTCGTCGGCTTGAAGCCAAAGAACATGGAGGCTTGCGGATCTCCTCCGCCGTATTGAGCGAAGCTACCTGGCTCGTATCCCAACTCCTCGAATTTTGTTTTTAGGAGTGCCTGAACAATAGCCGGCTTTCCAGAGAAACCGACCTTATCGGGTCGTATCTCAAACGTGCTTACCAGGCCATCCTTCGACTGGATGGCAAGTTCTTGCTTCAAAATGGCCTCGTCCGCGTTGACTCGATCCAAAATGTAGACACCCTTTCTCCGAGGAAGACTCGGAATCAAGTCGTGTGCTTGCCGGATTGCGGTATCTACATCATGCTCAGAACGGCCTTGGGCGATCAAGTCGTACTTCCTGATCTGACGGATTTGATCTTCGGAGAGGCCCATCTTTTTTAGGCCGGGAATATATCCTCGATCATTGATAGCAAGAGCTTCGTCAGTGCGGCTCATTGGCCAATGAATCAACGCCATGAGCTGTTCCAACGAGCTCTCGGGTCTTCGCCGATCTAGTCCCTTGTAGGCATGGTGATCGATAGGAATAACTTCAAGCCCTTGCCGTTTTAATTTTACCTCTGTTTCGGCTCCCGGGATTTCAAACACGACGACTCGCTTGACGTGCGAGAGTTTTTGCGGATCGAGGGGTTCTTTATCCAGGGTTGCACCCCATTCCTGGCCGCTAATTTGAAGATGAGATGCGCCTGCTGCTCTCAGGATTTCAGCCGCCCTCCGAGCCTCCCCGTCGTTATTTGGGATCACAAATAGCGTTTCATTCAGAAGAGCACGATCGACTCGGCCCTTAGCCGCCGCAATTTGTTCCGGCGGAATATTGAATTCAAGGTCATTTGATCGCGACTGGAATCGAAAGATAGGATTGGCCAAACGATCGTATACGGAGACGGACTGTGCTGCAGCATGGGATTGAGCGCCCGCAACTTCATGCGATGCTTTTTTGAGTAGTTCAGGGAGCACTTGCGAAGGAAGAACTCCTAGCTCCTGTGCCCATTGAGCTTCTGCTGCCGCGCGGGTTTTGTAAAAGTCCTGAAAATAATAAAACCACAAAAGCGATTTTGGGTCGTTTTCGCTTATGTGAGGTATTTGTCC
>JAHFAC010000134.1:0-2978 GCA_023250755.1 Bacteriovoracaceae bacterium
TGAGAGAGATCTTTGATATAGAGATCGCCATTCGGCCAGACGATGGTTTTATCTGCAAGCGTGATCTGGATGGCTCTCACTTTTCTCAGGTCACTGGCTTTAAAGCCCCTTCGTGGCGAGAAATGCTTGAGGGAATTGCAAAGGAATTTTGAAAGGGAAGTTTTTTAAAAAACAGGCAGAAGGAACGGATAAAAGGAACGGATAAAAGGAATAGATAAAATGATCGGTGAAAAACCTTTTGAAAATAAAACAGTACTCGTGACAGGCGGTACGGGGTCCCTGGGCAAGGTCCTGGTTCGACGCATTCTCAGTGGTGAGCTCGGAATGCCAAAAAAAGTCATCGTTCTTTCGCGCGACGAAGCCAAGCAACATCAAATGCGGATCTCGTACCTCCAAAAAAAGGTCAGCACTGATGAGACGATTTATCGAAACTTCATCAACACCCTCGAATTTAGAATCGGCGATGTCAGAAACTATGCGGACGTTTGTTCGGCCATTAAAAGCGCTGATATTGTTGTCAACGCAGCCGCGCTGAAGCAAGTTCCGGCCTGTGAGTATTTTCCGGGTCAAGCCATCCTGACCAATTGTATCGGCGCGATGAATATTGTTCAGGCGATTCAAGAAAATGATTACCCCGTTCAAACCGTGATCGGGGTCAGTACCGACAAGGCCTGCAAACCCGTCAACGTCATGGGCATGACTAAGGCTATTCAGGAGCGGATTTTCACCGCCGCAAACATCCTGAATCGAAAAACCTCGTTTATCTGCGTCCGCTACGGAAATGTTTTGGCTTCGCGCGGGTCAGTGATCCCGCTCTTTCATCATCAGATTGAAAATGGGGGACCGGTCACCGTCACTGTTCCCGAGATGACTCGATTTTTGCTCAGCTTAAATCAGGCTGTGGACACCGTATTTGCAGCACTCCGCTACGGCAAGCCGGGCGAAACCTACATTCCCAATGCGCCCGCCGCCGAAGTCATCAACATTGCCAAAGCTCTGGTCGGCCATCGCAAGATCGAAATCCAAATCACCGGGATCCGGCCCGGTGAAAAAATGCATGAAATCATGGTCTCAGAAGAAGAGATGCACCATACCGTTCGCCGGGGTGAGTACTATGTCATTTTGCCGATGCTGCCTGAACTCTCTGATCTCATCACTACAGCATCGGACCTTAAAAAGGAGTTCTCTTCGGCCGACTCCGTGATCAGCTTTGAGGCAACTGTTGCCCTCCTTAAAAAACACGAACTGATGATCGGCGAGTGGAATCACGTCGAAGACGGGGAACTGCTCCGATGAAAAAACTCAAAGTGATGACTATTCTCGGAACTCGGCCCGAGATCATCAAACTGAGTCGGGTGATGAGCGAGCTCGACAAGACCGTAGACCACGTATTGGTTCACACGGGCCAGAACTACGATCCCGAGTTAAACCAGATTTTCTTTAAAGAAATGGAACTCAAAGAACCGAATTACATCCTCAACGTAGCCGGAGATTCGGTTGCGGAGACGATTGGCAAAGTCATCGCCAAGTCTGACGAGGTCCTCGCTAAAGAAAAGCCCGATGCCGTCCTGCTTTACGGCGACACGAATAGCTGCTTGTCTGTGATTTCAGCAAAACGGCGGAAAATCCCGGTTTTTCATATGGAAGCGGGCAATCGCTCCTTTGATCAACGCGTTCCTGAAGAGCTGAATCGAAAAATCGTCGATCACCTCAGTGATATCAACCTGCCCCTGACCGAACATGCCAGGAGATACCTGCTGGCTGAAGGGCTTCGCCCCGAAACAGTCATCAAAATCGGCTCGACCATGAAGGAAGTCATCGCCCATTATCGACAAAAAATAGAATCATCAGATGTTTTGACAAGACTTCGCATCGAACCTCAGAAATTTTTTGTCGTGAGCACCCATCGCGAAGAGAACGTTGACTCCCCAGAACAACTCAAACACCTCCTGGACTCTTTTAACGCAATGGCGAGAAAGTATGGTTTTCCGATCATTGTCTCGACTCATCCCAGGACCCGTAAACGCCTCGAGGCACTCGACTCCCGTGAGCTGGATTCGCGAATTCAATTTCTCAAACCGCTCGGGCTTTTCGATTACATTCAACTGCAAAAGCATGCTTTTTGCGTCGTCTCCGATAGTGGCACCATCACCGAAGAGTCCTCTTTGCTAAACTTTCCCGCTGTTACCATACGTGAGGCACACGAACGCCCTGAGGGGATGGACGAGGGGACGCTGATCATGTGTGGGTTGAGAAGCGAACGTATTTTACAATCAATCGATATCGTGACTGCGCAAACATCCCAGCGAGAGCGGCAATTTCGGCTTGTATCAGACTATGACACCGACAATGTCTCCAAGAAAGTAGTGCGAATCATCATGAGTTACACGGATTACGTGAACCGTACGGTCTGGCACACCGACTGGCGGCAATGAAGGTTCTGATCATCTCCCAATATTTTTGGCCTGAGTCATTTCGCATCAACGAGCTTGCTGCAAATCTCGTGGAACGAGGTCATCAAATCACTGTCCTGACTGGGGTTCCGAACTATCCGGGTGGAAAATTCTTCAAAGGCTACTCAGTTTTCAGGCCCTTTCGTGAAAACTATAAAGACATGAAAATCATTCGCACTCCTCTGATCTCAAGGGGAACCGGAAAAGGGATCCGACTCGCGTTGAATTATTTTTCTTTCGCTTTTTCGGCAACGCTGACGGGGCTGTTTTTCTGTCGTGAAAAATACGACGTGACCCTGGTCTACCAGCCCTCACCGGTGACGGTGGGGATTCCAGCTGTTATCATAAAAGCCCTGAGAAAAATTCCTGTCATTTTCTGGGTTCAAGACCTTTGGCCAGAGAGCCTCTCGGCGACTGGAGCGATCAAAAATACAGCAGTCTTGAGTGCAGTCGCTCGCATGGTCAAATGGATCTATCATCATTGCGACTTAATTCTAGTTCAGTCTCGCGCATTCAAACCTCAAA
>JAHFAC010000134.1:2988-4640 GCA_023250755.1 Bacteriovoracaceae bacterium
TCAGCTGAGCAAATTTATCAGCCCGTAAAAACTCCAAGCGACTCTCATGAAAGTCAACTCATGCCTCAGGGATTCAAAGTCATGTTTGCAGGAAACATCGGAGCCGCGCAAGACTTTGAAACCATTCTGAGCGCTGCTGAAAAATTAAAAAACAATGAAAATATCCAATGGCTCATCCTAGGGGATGGTCGAATGCGTCCCTGGGTCGAAAAAGAAGTGAAAAAGCGCGGAATTCAGGACCGCTTTCACCTGCTGGGCCGCTTTCCGATCGAAAAGATGTCAGATTTCTTTTCGCTGGCCGATGTGATGCTGGTGACGCTGAAAAATGACCCGATCTTTTCAATGACGATTCCGGCAAAAATCCAATCCTACCTCGCCTGTGCAAAGCCCGTCATTGCCGCCGTAGGGGGTGAGGGAAATTCGGTGATCGAAGAAGCTCAGGCCGGGATCTCCTGCCCTCCAGAAGATGCAAAAGCTCTCGCAGACGCGATATTAAGAATGTACGAGATGCCAGAAGCCGAACGCCTTAAAATCGGCGCCAATGGGCGCGATTACTTTATGGCCAATTTTGATAGCGGACATTTGACGTCAAAACTCGAGACCTGGATGGTGAAAGCGGTAGAAGCATTAGCAGAAACGAAGGGTCCCAAGGGAATGACCCAGCCCTTATGATCAAGCGTCTCCTCATCACAGGAGCCAATGGTTTTGTGGGCCGCAGAGCCTGCGAAGATCTTTCGCGAGGCGGATTTGAAATCGTCGCTGCAGTCCGTGATCGCGCTGACCTACAAGCTCAAATCCCTGGAATCTCCCAAGCAATACCCGTGGGCGATCTGACTTCAACCACAAATTGGGGTCCTGCGCTCACGGGTGTCGATGCTGTCGTTCATCTCGCAGCCCGGGTTCATCAACTCCATGAGAGTAGCCATCGCAATCCATCTGAAATTTTAAATGAATATCGCAAAGTCAATGTTCAAGCGACAGAAGGGCTGATTCGAGCAGCGGTTCAAGCTGGAGTAAAGCGTTTTATCTATTTGAGTTCGATGAAAGTGATGGGAGAAGGACAAAGCACGCCCTATCGTGACTTGCCTCAAAACGAAATACTCGATCAACCTCTTGATCCCTACGGACTCTCTAAGTGGGAAGCTGAACAAACCCTCCAAAAACTAGCGACTGAAGCCGGCATGGAGTGGGTCATCCTCAGACCTCCACTGGTCTATGGGCCCAGGGTCAAAGCCAATTTTTACCGATTGATGGACGCTGTGAATCGAGGGGTGCCACTCCCCCTCGGGGGAGTGAAAAACAAGCGGAGCCTTCTCTTTGTCGGAAACCTCGTCAGTGCCATCCGCGCTTCTTTGGAGAATCCGCGAGCCGCCGGAAAAGCTTTTATCTTAAGCGATGGAGAGGATCTCTCAACAGCAGAGCTGATTCGAAAAATGGCAGACGCGCTTAAGCGTCGCCCGCGACTGATTCCAATTCCTGCTGCTTGGCTCTTTTTCTGCGGCAGATTACTGGGACGCTCAGCAGAAATCCAACGCCTCTTGGGAGATTTCAAGATCGACAGTTCCGGAATTCGTGCAAACCTCAATTGGCACCCTCCCTACTCCGTCACTCAAGGCATGGAAGAAACTGCCCAATGGTTTCAAAATCGGGCA
>JAHFAC010000134.1:4650-5840 GCA_023250755.1 Bacteriovoracaceae bacterium
TTGCGCGGGTTCGTACCTTCTTACGCTCGTAATTCGGCAGTATGCACTTCATTATGGAATCCAAGACATTCCCAACGCCCGGAGTTCACATCAAGTCCCCATTCCGCGAGGGGGCGGTTTATCCATTGTCATCTGTGTCTCAATCGGAATCGCACTTCTAGTCTGGAATGGACTGATTTCACCAAACTTTGGATTTTTACTTCTCATCTCAGGCGCTCTGATCGCACTGATTGGATTCGTAGATGACCATGCCGCCGTTTCAGCGCGAATTCGACTCTGTGTTCATCTGGCTGTCGCCATCGGAGTCGTCACTGCCTTGGGTGCGCGCCTCTCCCTCACAGTTCAAGGCGGAGTCGCGATCTTATCGATCCTCTACTTGGTCTGGATGATCAATTTGTATAATTTCATGGACGGAATTGACGGCCTAGCTGCGAGCCAATGCGCAAGCGTCGCCGGCATGCTCACCGTCATACTTGCCACCCTATACGTCGGTAGATCCACCGACATAGCCGGCAGAGAACTCGAATTTGCTTATGCGCTCCTGTTCACATCAAGTCTGGGTTTTCTCATTTTAAACTGGCAACCTGCCAAAATCTTCATGGGTGACGTAGGGAGTGGTTATCTAGGACTTTGTTTTGCGCTACTTGCTCTTTGGGGTGAAGCCAGCGGAAGAATCCCCTGGATCACCTCGACTCTTCTAATGGGTGTCTTTGTGGTCGATACCACCTACACCCTATTTCAACGAATCCTAAAAAAACAAAAAATTTTTCAAGCACACCGTGACCACGCTTATCAAAAAGCCGTGCGCTTAGGATGGAGTCACTCCAAAGTCACGACCGCCATTGTTTTGATCAATCTCTTTTGGCTCGCGCCCTGGGCATGGATCAGTCTCCGTTTTCCTGATGCCAGCCTAACTGCCCTGATCCTGTCTTTTTCGCCTCTCGTAGCAATCGCACGAAGGCTTCGAGCGGGAGTGCCCTCTCAATGAAGATCGCATTGCAATTACGAAATTGGATTTTAGCACTCACCCTTGCGCTGCTTTCACTGCCTGGGTTTGCTGGTCACAATCTGTTCTTGTTTGGAATTCGGCTCGGACGATTTCAACCCTTTAAGTTCACATTCGGTTTTTGGCTTATTTTACAGGCAATTTGCATCTTGCCCCAATATAGAGGGCAATGGTCCAAGTGGGC
>JAHFAC010000135.1 GCA_023250755.1 Bacteriovoracaceae bacterium
ATTTTCGAGCAGGACCCATCCCAGTGTTCGTTCACCTGACTCAACTTTTTGAATAACGGTCGAATTTCCGCCGCTGGATGCGATTTGATTTTGTCTGAGTTTTTCAAAAAAACTCCATCCCAGGCGGTCTGAAAGGTAGGCAACGGCGGTGAACATCGTGCCGGACTCAAGGGGGCTGCCGATTTGAATCAGGTTTTTAAATTCAGGTTTGCCTAAGTCCGAAAAAGAAGAGGGACGGTTTTCAGGCGCGACCGATTTATTGCAAATCAAAACCATCCACGAATAGTAATTCGTCTGAACAGCAGGGGTGGGAGGTGTTGCAGTCGAATGGAGCAGTAACCCCCTTTTTTCCAGTTCGATCGGCCAAAAGGGATCCGATATGGCCAGGACATCCGCTTGAATTTTTTTCGCCAGCAGCTCTGCTTCGACCTTAGCTTGAATTTTTTCAGAACCTGCCTGAAAGACTTGAAGACGAATATCAGGGTTTTGAGATTCAAAGGCTTGTTGGATCGGTGCCGCAAACTCCTTATAAAGGGAGGTGTAAATCCAAATCTCTGTTTGAGGGGGGGCGCTTAAGCCTGCATTCGTGATGAGTAGAAACAGTCCCGTGGCGGCTAATTTCTTCCAAAGTGTCATAATAAATTTATCTAACGCATTTAGAGGCAAGTGTCATTAGGGTTTGAGAGTTTGGGTTGTATTTACCCTGGATCTGTTTTACTGCTTGTGTGGGGGACTTGCTATCATGAATAAAAGTTTGGTTTTTCTTTGTTTTTTTTCTCTCATAGGGGTGAGTTTTCTGTCTTACGCAGAGGTCAGTCCACCCTGCGTTCCGCTAGAACCCTGTAATATAGAAAAATTGAAAAAAGCGGAGTTGGGTTATACTTGCCAAGTTAGTTCTTGTGTCTCATGGAGCGTCGAAGCAAAAACTCTCACTGGAAAAAACATACTGTTAGACCAAAAGAGCGGGATTTTAGTCACAGATGTCTTAGATGGGCGTTACAATCAATTTGACGCTAAAAAACAATGCTCAAATTTTAAAATAATGGAGAGTTTTTCTGGTAAAAACTGGGGTCTGCCCACGGGATACCCTAAGGAAATGAATGGAAAAGAATGTTTTCCAGATCGAGACAGTGAATTTGAGACTCTAGAGAAAGATGGAATTCGTCAAGTCCTAGACATTTTTGGCAACACTTTCTGGTCCTCATCAGTTTATCCCTACAGCAAGAGCGTTGCCTATGAGTTTCATGGTAATTACGGCTATGTCTTTATTGGCTACCGTTATGATAAAATCGATCATTCCGTCCTCTGTGTTGGGCGGCAGTAGTTTGGGTTGATGGACTAAAAATTAAAAGGAAATACAAATGAAATTATCAAAATTATTTTTTATTTTTTTGCTTGGATCTACTTCTGCACATGCAGCTGACTTCAAAGAAGAAGTCTTGGGTAATGTGGTTGCTGTCAAACGTTCTTTTGGTTTTTTTAATTTTGAAGAATGCCAAAAAAAATTCAAACCTTATTTGGGCGATAGTTTTTTTTGTGAAATCAGTTTTCCTGATGCCACGCAGTTTGTGCCGGGTTCCTTGAAGCAAACCTACATCGAGTCGACTATTGATCCTTGTAAAGTCATCCTCTCAAGTGGAAGCGACGGCTATATGCTGATGGTTGAACCCAAAGTAACCCTAGCCCCCCCAGTAAGCATAGTCCCTATAGCTCCTTTTACCCAGGCCGTTGCCTTAGAATGCGCTCGTAAAGCGATCCAAGAAACAGATTTGGGAAAACTGGAGATCACAGCCGTCGTTTTGAACGTAAAAAAATGAGCTTGGGGTGGAATCGAGTACCGAGTGAGCTACGGAGGGGGCGGCAAGCTTGAGAGCTAGGTAGGGACGGATTCAGGTTCTAAATGACCCCATTTTACTTGGCGAGTCGGTGCCAATTTGTTACTGCCAGTAGACATTAAAGGAGTGATCCTCTAGACCTCACAGGAGGATTCTCTGGTCTGAGCCTTGCAGTGCCGGGCATGAGAGAGGGGATAATTTATGGTTCTTAAAAATTTAAAAAGGTTTGGAGTTTTGTCTTTAATTTTATCTTTCATTTTATTTTTTTCACAAAGCTCAACTCAATCCTTGTGGGCTGCCGTAGGCGCCCCTGCTCAAGTTCTTAATTATGCCCTTTCTAGTGAGCCGCCTCAACTCAATGCCATGAAGGCAACGGACCAGCAGAGCTTTTTTGTGTTGGGGCATGTTATGGAAGGCCTCACTCGCTATGGCAAGAACGGCGAAATAGTCGCTGGAGTTGCAGAGAGTTGGAAGATCAGTGATCAAGGCGCGACTTTTCAATTGAGAAAAAATGCTAAGTGGGCGGATGGCAAACCGGTCACAGCAAAAGATTTTATTTTTTCTTGGCAGACGGCTGTCGACCCAAAAACAGCCTCTGAGTATGCTTTTATTCTCTATCCTGTAAAAAATGCAGAAAAGATCAACAAGGGTAAACTCCCCCCCTCTGAGCTTGGAGTCACTGCAGTGGGGGACCATACCCTCAAGGTGATCTTTGAAAAACCCTGCGGATATTTTCTCGGATTGACCGCTTTTGCCACCTACTATCCTGTGAGAGAAGACTTTTTTGCCACTAAAAAAGACCGTTACGCTGCTAATGCAGAGGATCTTTTAAGCAATGGTGCTTATACTCTGACCAAGTGGGTGCACGGGGCTTCTCTTCAAATGGATAAAAATCCCCACTACTGGAATAAGGCAGCCGTCCAAATTGATCGGATCGATATTCCCTATATCACTCCGGATAATAATGCTCGCTTCAACTTTTTTAAGGACAGAAAAGTCGACGTGATCGATCTCGGAAAAGACGATCTTCCAAAGGCGCAAAATGAAGGCTTTAAAATGAAAAGCTTCTCAGACGGGTCTGTTTTTTTCATGGAGTTTAATTTTCGTCCAGGTCGGATCACGGCAAATAAAAATTTGAGAAAAGCGATTCAGTCGATCTTCAATCCAGAAGAGTACGTCGCCAAGGTCATCAGCATTCCGGGCACCAAACCAGGTAAAACATTGATCCCGACCTGGGTGCGTGGGGTGAAGGATCTGTTCCGAAAAGAATACCCAGCCCTTCCCCATAAGACGGATTTTGTACAGGCGAAACGGTATTTGACAGAAGCCCTGAAAGAATTGGGACTTTCTAAGCCACCCTCCCTGATCTGGTTGACTGGGGATACCCCCGGTGCTGCACGTGAGGCTGAATATTTTCAGAATCTCTTTAAGGTGGCTCTTGGCGTGGACCTCAAGATTGATAAACAGATCTTTAAGCAGAGGCTTGCCAAGATGACGTCAGGCGATTTTGACATTGTCTCTGCTGGATGGGGTCCGGACTTTGCTGATCCTATGACTTTTTCAGAATTAATGACCAGCTGGAATGAGAACAATCGCGGAAAGTATAAAAATGACGAGTATGACCGCCTGGTACGAGCGGCTCAGGCTACATCAAATCCTAAAGTTCGAATGGACTCAATGGCAGCGGCTGAAAAAATTGTTCTTGAGGAGCTTCCGATTGTTCCGACATATGAGCGAACGATTGTTTTCTTGCATCAAGCCTGGGTTGATGGGATCACTCGCCACGTGATTGGTCCAGATCCAGATTTTACATTTGCTAAGGTCGTGAAGTAAGCTTGCGTTCAAGGGTGCTATGCTCTCGTATGTGTTAAAGAGGCTCTTAGCGGGGCTGATCACAGTTTATTTTATTGCAACCGTAACGTTTGTTGCGATGCATGTCGTGCCAGGGGATCCGATTAGTGGGGCTAAGGCGATGAGCCCTGAGATTCGCGCAAATCTTGAGCACCAATATGGCCTGGATCGCCCAGTGATTCAGCAATATGGGATTTATCTCAAGAATATGCTTCGTGGTGATTTCGGGATTTCGTTCACTCAGCAGAACCGCTCTGTGAACGATATTATTGAAGGACACTTTCCTGTTTCTGCAATTCTTGGGGTGTTAGCCGTTTTCTTTGCTGCGGTAGGCGGAGTTCTTTATGGATCCATCGCCGCCATTAATCGGGGGCGATGGTCGGACCAGGTTGTGATGTTGCTGGTGATCATCGGGATCTCAGTGCCCAGTTTTGTTTTTGCGGCGCTTGGGCAATACCTTTTAACTGAGCTCAATAAGTATTTTGGACGGACCGTTCTGCCAGTGGGAGGCTGGGGAACGATCTGGCACATGTTACTTCCGGCCTTAGTGTTGGGACTGGGGACGATGGCTTTTTTAACTCGCTTGATGCGTTCGTCACTGCTTGAGGTGGTGAATCAGGATTATATTCGCACAGCGCGAGCCAAGGGGCTGTCCCCGCTGCAAATCTTCTTTGGGCATGAACTCAGAAATGCAATTCTTCCTGTGATTACTTTTCTTGGACCCGCATTTGCCACCATTACGACCGGGGGTTTTGTGGTTGAAACGGTTTTTGCTATTCCAGGTCTGGGTCGCTACTTTGTCCAGGCAGTGCAACAGCTTGATTACACGGTGATTATGGGACTTACAGTATTTTACGGAGCATTTTTAGTGTTCATGGTGGTGGTGGTGGATATCCTCTACGGCTTGATTGATCCGCGAATCAGTTTGGCGGCCAAGGGGGCCAAGGGGTGAAGATGAGCTTAGAATCGACTCAGAACCCTCTTTCAATTCCAGATGATTTTGAGCCCGCTACTCGCGTTCGCAATGCTCATGCACTTTCTCGTCCTTCGCTTTCGTATTGGCAAGATGCTTGGCTGAGACTCAAGTCCAATCGACAGGCATTTATTTCGCTCGGAATGATTGTGGGCATGCTGCTCTTTACTTTGATTGGACCCTGGCTCTGGAGATCAGACCCGGCCAATCAGGATCTTGCTAGGATTTCAGAGCCGCCCTCTTTTGGAAGAAGCGCAGTGGTTTTAGCTGAGGCAGATGCCTGGCAAGAGGTGATTCTGCCGGATCAACCCGAGAGCCCACCTCCTCCTGTGGGAGAGTTAGCAGCACCGGCCTCAGTCGAGGTGGTTGGAATTCCCTCCACCCAAGGCGTGAGATTGAAGTGGACCCCTGTGCCAGGAGCGGCGGGATACGTGATTTATCGCTCAGAAAAAGAGCCTCAAGGCAAGACCGGATGGGGAGTGCCGATTGCTACAGCCGAGGGTGGAAATCATGTCAGCTATGAGGATCGTTTTAATCTAGAAAGTCGTTCTTATTCCTATTCTGTAGTTGCTAAAAATGGGGAGGAGTCGTCTCAATCTAAAACTTTAAAAGTGAGCTTGCCTCCTGGAGTTTCGCTCGCAGATGCAATTAAAATCAATCCCGAGGCAAAGCCAGGCGAAATCAAACCAGGAATGCTGCTTCGGCTTCCGGCTTATCCGTTCGGTACGGACTACTTAGGGCGTGATCTCTTGGCGAGACTGATGGCAGGAGCACAGGTTTCTCTTTTCATAGGATTTTTTGCTCCTCTCTTTGCGACGCTTTTTGGGGTTTTTCTGGGAGGGATTTCTGGATTTTTAGGCGGTAAGGTAGACAGCTGGCTGATGAGGATCACTGATTTTGTTCTGGCCCTGCCTTTTCTTCTGTTTATGATTCTTTTTAAAGTGGTTTTTGGCGCTGGTGCTGGAGAGAGTGGGATCACTGCCATGCTGGTGGCGATGATCAGCTTATCGTGGACCGGGCCGGCCCGCTTGACTCGAGGCCAGGTGTTGCAGTTACGTGAGTCTGAGTTTGTTCATGCCGCACGTCTGCTGGGTGCGCGTCCCGTTTATCTGCTGGTAAGACATCTTC
>JAHFAC010000136.1:0-2770 GCA_023250755.1 Bacteriovoracaceae bacterium
AGCCTTGCATGCCTGGCCATTTTGGGCTTTTCGCTCCGTATCCGTCCCGAGCGCCCCGCTGCTCGCACCCTGAGTGACATGACAGTAGACTCTGCAAAAGGCGTGGCGACCAATCTCAACTTTTTTTGACAGGAGGCCCTATGTCTCAGTTTACCCTTATCGCAATCCTGGGAATCGCCAGTGTATTTGCCCTCGCTGCCGAGGGTTACGAATACGAACACTGGAACAACCGCCCCCGCGAAGAATTTTCCCAAGGGGCTCAGATGTTTCAAAAGGCAAAGGATATTCTTAAAAAGGAATACTACAAAGACGGAATCACTGACGACGAGCTCTATCGCGCGGCTGTCGCGGGAATGGTTGAACACCTTGATCCGAAAATGAAGGAGTGGAATCACCTCCTCAGCCCCACTGAGCTCTCTGAGATGAAAACTGATGTGTCTGGTGAGATCGTGGGTTCCGGTCTTGAGATCTCGCTTCACGATTCACTCGTGGATATTTTGGCTACTATCCCGGCGTCACCGGCTGAGAAGGCTGGGATCAGGGCGGGTGACAAGCTCCTCGCCATCAACGGTGCTCTCTGTAACGGGAAACAACTTCGCGACATCGTTTATCAGATTCGAGGAAAAGTGGGTGAGACACGCAAACTCACTCTCCTTCGTGACGATAAGGTTCTCACAAAGACTCTCCGACTGGATGTCATCCCTTATGCCAATGTGACGAGTGAAACGCTTCCGGGGAACGTGGGTCTGATTGGTATCCGCTACTTTTCTGAAACCACCTCCCGATCACTCAAGTCAGCCCTCGAAAAGGCACGCGACAGAAGGGTCGGAGGCCTTATCATCGATTTGCGCGGAAACGGGGGGGGACTCTTTAATTCGGCAGTCGAATCGGCCGGCTATCTCCTTCGGAAGGGGAAAACCATCGTGAGCGTTAGCAAGCGTGGCATCGCCGATGAAAAGATCCTGGCGCAGGGGGAACAGCTCATCAAAGGAATTCCGCTGATCGTGCTCGTCAACGAAGCGACTCACTGCGGGGCCGAAGTTGTCGCCGCGGCCCTCCGAGAGTCGGCCGGTGCCAAACTTGTCGGAAACCGCACCCATGGAAAATGGAGCGTCCAAAAGATCGAAGAGCTGGGCAATAGCTTTGCACTGCATTTCACGACCGGTCTTTTGACATCTCCGTCTGGACAATCGTTTAATGGCACAGGCGTCGAACCGGATATCGCCGTCTCTATGGAAGCGAATGACAAGATTCCTCGACCAACCAATACCGAGGAGAGACTTGGGGCAGATATCCAACTCCGAACGGCGCTCAATCTTTTGAGAGCATCCTAAGAAGGGGGAGGTGGTATTCCGGTTCGAAAAGATTGAAAGTAGAGCCAAAATCGAAGGTTCACACCTGCGAGGTTTATTTCTTCCGCTTCTTCTCCATTATCTCTTCGATGAAAAACTGGGTTTTCGGTGGAATTCTTTCCTTCGGAAAAAAGCCTTCGATTATCACAAAGACCTCTTCCTTTTTTTTGAGCAAGAGAAGATCGATCAGAAATTTCACATCCGTCTTGTCTAGAGTATCCCAGCGGCCGCTGAGACATTTCATGGCGAGCATATAACGTGGTTCGGGAGCCCAGACCCTCAGATTGGATCCGTTAAAGACCTCGGTCGTTGCAAACGTGCCTTCTATGAACCCCTTCGCCGCATCATTGAGCCAATCGTTGTCCAGACGATGGTCGTTTCCAATTTTAGCAACAAGCGCTCTAATCAACTGAGTCGGTCGAAAAATGGCGTCGACATCTTTGGTGCTTTCCCGGACGTTGAATGCCACGCACATCGCAGCTCCTCCAACGATTCCAACTTCTCCCATCTCACCCTTTTCCCTTAGTGCGGTATTGAGGAGTCCAAAAAGCTCGATGATCTTGTCGCGAGTCAGCATCAGGCCCTCTGCAGGAAATTCTCTAGGACATAAATATTGTTTCTACGAAAAAAAAGAGGCGACTCCAAGATCGCGGAGGCCTTTAGCGATTCCATTCCAGAAACAAACCAAGGCCGATCGAGCCAGTAGAGCTTCTCAGCCCACACCGGCGGAACCATTCCGACTTCATGACACAGCGAAAGGATTATTGAAGCTAACAACGCCATAACTCTTTTCTCCGAGGACGGATCAGGAGGAAGGAGGAGTAGCCTCGGGTCGAGAGTCTTTCTAAAAGTGTCCACCATCTCCATAGTATGCAAAGGCCAGGACTCAACGCCACTCCGCAAGATCTTGAATGACACCGCAACGGTTGAATCCTGAGAGGGACACTCCGAATCGGGGTTGGCTAAAATGACTACGTTTCTCGAGAGCGCCTTTGAAACCATCCGTAACGTGCCCAGAGTGCAATTGCCCGAACCGGATTCGACCGCTCGCAACGTCATGCGTGATACCCCCGCCTGGACGGCAAAGTCGCGCTCAGACACGCCCGAAAGGGCCCGCAACGTCTTGAGGAAGGTGTCCATTGGTATATTATAACATACCAAATAGGTCTGATGCAATATGCCTCTCGCGGGCAGGCAGACCGAAGACTCAAAATGCATCCTATCGAATGCAGGTCACCGCCATCAGGCTGTCCATTCGAAATGTTGTGGAGTCGTTGGGAATTGAAGGATTAAATACCCACGCCTGTTGCTTGGGCTCCTTGTCACGGGTCCAGATATTGGCAAACGGATACTGGGTGCTGGATTGGCGCTCCTGTCTGCGTAGCAGATCGCCCAGGGGAGAGTTGCCATTGAGAAAA
>JAHFAC010000136.1:2780-5787 GCA_023250755.1 Bacteriovoracaceae bacterium
TTGCCGCGGATCACGTCAAGCGATGGCAAGTCCGCCCCCAGTTTTAGACAGGCGTCCTTGGCGTTCCACCACGAGGTTTTCCCGGGAACGAAAAAAAATTCACCGTCTTTGGCCGACCACGGGCCGTAATCAGGCGCACTCGGGGTGGTTCCCTGGGCTTGACACTCAAAATCACTGAAACATCGGGCCCGCCACGGGCCCCCTTTGAAATGGGCTTCACAGAGGCCCGTGTCGGGAATTACCCGCGGCTCTTCGTAGAAGCCCATAGCCTGACAGCGCGAACGAGCGCTGTCCCACATAGCACCGCGGGCATCATCAAATGCGACCGACTCTGAAACATAGGACTCGGCTTCGCCAACCCCACGAACCCGAGGGTTTGCAAAGACCGGAACGACAACGAGGCAACAAAGGAGAAGAGTTTTCATTAATTCACGCAGAGATAGCATTCAGTGTTTGAGAGACAGAGGGCAACCCGATGCGCTCCGCCAAGTTCAAGTTCAAGCTCAATTCCGCGCACAAATCCCGTCGATAGGAAATAGGTGTCCGATTGCGCCGATGGCGAGTGGTAGAGGTTGACGCTCCCACTCTGCCGATAACCGTTATCGGTTATGACCTCCATCGTATGAGTTGCTGTGTCGAGTTTTGCCGAGTAGGTGCGGTTAGCGACCCGAGCCGTGCAATCAACTGTTTGTGCCAAACAGAGAGATGTGAAGATGGACGCAATAACGATTTTCATCAGACCCGCCAATTGATGAATAATATGCGTACTGCACCATTGTAACTATGCATCGCGTCGTCACCTGCTGATGGAATTGTGCGTCTCGGAATCTGGAGCCATCGTTGGGATCGAAAACGAATCCGCGAAAGCGGTTGTAGCAGATCGAGAACTCAACTACGCTCAACAAACTCATCCAATTACAAGCGAGGAGACCACATGTTGTTTAGTTTTTCTCGTCTCTTTCGTACTCCGATTTTAGCCATCCTCCTTTTTTCGGGGGCTGCTTGCGGGCTTTCGCTGAAATCTCATTCGGGGGAGGCAGTTGAGTCTGTTGCCCTTGTTGATTGGGATG
Organism: Bacteriovoracaceae bacterium; assembly: GCA_023250755.1. Lineage (GTDB taxonomy): Bacteria > Bdellovibrionota > UBA1018 > UBA1018 > UBA1018 > JAHFAC01. Next base: position 3,851 of record JAHFAC010000136.1, read on the forward strand.
GAAAGGTTGCAAACCCCGCGGTCCAAATTAATGTTGAATTTTCTGTGGGAACTAAATTTCCTGTCACAGTTACCTTCCAGGGAAACAGCCCTCGACTGTATTTCGATTTGCCTAGCGAAGTAGGGGCTGATGGACCCAAAAAAGAGATAAAGTGGAATGGGACTGAATCGAAGCACTCATGTTTTATGGCTGTTTGGCCTGACGAGGATGGAAGAGATGAAACCTGGGAACTCAAAGTGAATGTAAACGATGCGGCTGGTTCAAACGAGACATTGTCGATTCCGATTTTTGTGAAAGATTTCGATCGACCCCATGATGCGAGTTTTAAGATCCATCTCGATTTTTCCCATGACGTTTCCGGATTTTTTTCCACTGAAGAGCATCGACAGCCGATTGAGCAAGCGGCAGCGGACTGGTCCCATTTTATCGAAGATATGGGACTTGTTTCCGTGGAGCCTCAATCAGAATCAACTTTCATCTGGGACCCTGATTTTCTTCAATCCCCTGATGGTTGGAAGCTAGTCAAAAACGACAAGGCCTATAATGGCTTTTTGCTATACATAACAGGCAATCCCCAGTCACGGGCAGGTGGGGGTCCATCCGCGCTCGCTTTCCAACACGATGCAAGTGGCGAGTTGCCTCTCAGACGGTCCGGTCATGTTGCGATAGGACCGGTGAGCCAAGGGCCTGGTTTTCTTTTCACAATGGGCGACGATGAGTGGTTCAAATTCAAATACTTTACTGGATTACCAGTGGAACTACTTTCGGTAGCCCAACACGAGATTGGTCACGCGCTTTTCTTCCATGCTGACTATCCCGTAGTAAAAAAGTGGTTGAGAGACGGAACGGTCGGCGAAGCGGCCGTCGTAAATTATCAAGGAGCCGTATTGTCTATAGACAGCTCAGTCCACTTTCCAACTGAAATAGATGCTGCCAGTCTTCGCGGGATTACCGGCTCTCAACGGCGTGTCATGCCCCAACATCGGTGGATCACAACCAAGGCCGAGCTCCTCATGGCCCGTGCGATCGGCTACAAGATCCGTGACTTTGAAACCGCACTATGAAAATTCACATTCAGCTCAATCCTGGTGACGACTGGCGGGAGGGCGGGAGTGTTTTTACTTTCGCCTCGTGCTCTTTGAGAAACTTCTTAGAAACGAGAATATTCAGGTGCGTTGCCTCATGTGGTACCGTCTTAAATTCCAACCCCATTCGGTCAAGAATTGCGTGGGGTAACATGAATCCCCACTCGTTATAGGTAATGGCTACAAACTCCTGAGAAAAGAAGGCTTCGGTCAATTGGTCAATTTGGTTAGCATGGTATGAAGTGCCCTCGTCCCACCACAGAGGAAGGCGGCGAGGAGGGATGGCTTGAAACACTCTGTAAAGGTACCCTGTGCCGGGTCCAAAGTAGATGTGGGCCGATTTCAGATCTATCTCCCTTAGAACAGACCCGGCTGATTTCAATTCGCGAACCCGCTTTGCATCGATCAGCGTCCCTTGGAAATAGGGGCTTACGGACTCTCCCTTAACAAACGGAGGTTCCAAAGGTTCAAATGAAAGTCGGGAGTGGTGGAGTACCGATAGGATGGCCACCAAGCCCAGGTAAGCCGTTCCGCACAGGGCGACTCGATGGCTGAGGCCATTTTGCCTTTCGATGAGTGCCATCGCGATGAGCCCGCCAGCAAAGAGTGAGGCCTTGAGTATGATGATCTCATAATTCGTCAAGATGATGGCGAGCGTACTGATAAAAAAAGCTGCCATCAGTAAAATGAGTTTCCAATCCAGAGTTTTTCGTTTGAACACCGCCCAACCATAGGCTCCTAAAAAAACCAGAGGGAGCGCCCTGGCCCACGGTGCCGGGTAAAAATTGAGAACGATTGCAGCAAACACCGTGTAGATGCCCCGGAGGGTGGAGAGGAAGGAAAACATATTCA
>JAHFAC010000137.1:0-1174 GCA_023250755.1 Bacteriovoracaceae bacterium
GAAGCTCTCGCAGAGCTTTAAAGGTTTGGTCCAAGGCATCCTGACTCACGGAGAGAACCACCGGCAAAATCCTTTCCAGCACCAGCGCGGCCCGGTCTTTTCGTTCAGCGTCAGACCAATCTGAAGGAAGCACGCGGCGTTCAACAAACTCATTAAAGAGGCTGTGCACTCGACCCGTGACGTCCACCTCGCGGCCCCGAAAAGAATCGTTTATCGCTGCATAAGTCTTTGCGATGGGTCCTGCCGCGAAGGCCGCGGCCTCTTCACTCAAAGATACGACTTGAGTCTCCGTTCGACCTTCGTCTTCCTTACTCCAATGTTCTAAATCTTTCCAAAGATCTATGGCGAGTGAAGCGCTATTGCCTGTCGTCGCAAATGCACTGGAATAAATTTGAAAGTCAGCCACTTTGGCTTTTGCATCTTTGTCTTCAACAAGAACCCGTATGCTTCGAACCCCAATCGCCCCACTATAAAATTTCATAGTTTTGACCACAAACTCAACTGTGTTCTCTCCATCCAGCCATAAAACGTAGCCGTCTTCATCAGGATGCTCTTTGCTCCAAGTCACCGTAATGTTTTTCAAAACGCGTTGTCTCGCGCCAAATAATTTGCCCAGCTGAAAAAAACTGACCTTCTGTTTTCGAATCGCGTTAAGGATGTCTTCGATCTCTCCTGGTGTCATGGACAGGCGCGAGGCGGCATTCATTACGACGATTTTCACAAGCGAAGCGGCCTTTGGGTCATCTTCGGAGACTAGACGGATGCGGCCGTGGCCCAAATCGAAGCGCTTCAATACATTTGGAAAACGATTTGAAAATTCACGGGTCATGATCCCGTAGAGATGTCCTTCGGCGTCGACGGCGAGCGACTTGAGCGAATTAGCTTTAAAAATATGCGTTTTCAATTTAACTTCGACGTCTGGCGTGTCAGTCACCGAGTGCCCTCGTGAAGGACGATTTTTACGAATCGTTTTAAATATAACCAGGGTTTGCTCGGGACTCCAGATAAACCTGGCCTCGTCATACCGGGTCACGGGCTTGGCGGGTCGATGCAGTTTCTCTTCATTTTTTAAGACCAGCACCGGCATTGGGGCTTGCCCCGGAACCTTTTTATATTCTCCAAAGCCCACACTCGAATCATAAGTGACCATTCCACTTTTTAGTTCAAGATGACG
>JAHFAC010000137.1:1184-5758 GCA_023250755.1 Bacteriovoracaceae bacterium
AAAACTCATGAAGTTTATCGAAATAAGCCCTTGCTGAAGCATCTTGCGACGGAGAAGCTTGTGCCTGCAGGGGCCAAGTTTTAAAATAGCGTTGTATCCGCTCCGAAGCCAGCCCCTTCAGGCGCCGCGCCAAGATGCGGGTTCTTGAGTCTCGCGCTTTCTCCAGAACCTCAAAGGCCGTATCGTGGATTTGGGATAAACCTTTGAGGTCTTTTGGGTTTTCGATTTGCGTCAAACGCTGCGCGGCGTGAACCAAAGAAAATTCAGGTTCAATCCGCCGATAGTGCATCCAATCCTGCGGCGAAAGAATAGGAGACAACAAAAACTCCAACAGCGCTATCGGCACGCTAGCGCCGTTTTTCATTTCTCGCCTAACAAAATCCACCGCAAAAAACGGCAGCATGAAAATCAAATGAAACAAAAAGTTAAAAAAGGTGCCCCGCTCGAGCGCCGCTTCGCCGGCTAGCCGCACGCCTGTGGCGGCCGAGTTGGCCCCGGTTATGGTGTTGAGCTGTTGAAGCACTGCGCGGGCTGTTTCTACGTCCGTAACGGTTTTTCCTGAAAAAACTTGGAACATTTTATCAGTCAGTTTTCGAACCAAAGTGGGCCGCGCATCGTCATGATCCCGATGCGCGAGAACCGCTCTTATTCCGAACATGGAAGCGATATACTCTGCCTTTTCAATTTGTTGGAAATAGCCTTTAGCCCCTTGAATGAATTGACCAAAATGAGTTAATGAAGGCGCACTCACCAACCCTTCTGCGCTCACCACTTCTTTGTAAGCATTAGGAATTTCAGCAAACGTTCCTGTATTGGTATGATGAAGCATATGCCGAAAATGCTCAAATCACGATAAATTTCAGGTAATTTCAGAATCACCAGCTCCGTCAATTCAAATTGATATTCCATGGCAGCAGGAACAAACTGGTTAATGCCAGCGTAGGTTGCATTCACAACAAAATCAAATTCTGTCAATGTTTTTTCAGAAGCTTCTGCGCGAATCACTTTTACTCTATGTTGTCTTAAGTAGTCACCGATGATTGCTCTCAAGTGATCAATATTCAGTAAAAATTCTTGAGCATGGACAGCCAAATCAACAGAATCTGGCAACAACACCTGTGGAAGCTCCTGGGTAAACGGAAGACCCACTCTTTTAAGGAACTCGAGGTACCTTTCAGCGCTTGTAAAACTCCCCTCTTTCGAAATAGCGTAAAAGTGGCTGGTTCTCGCTAAGCAGCTTGCGCCATACGCCGCGGAAAAAGAGTCAATGGCATTTTTCGCGCTCAAGGCCGTATCGTCACTTAGGGGATAGTGATACCCCCGATGCACACGCCCTTGGTTCTTGAGAGAAGCTCCACGAAGTAGTCCTATATTTTTCTCGAAAATGGTAACGTCATAGCCCGCTTGAGCCAGAATCCACGCAATCGTACACCCAAATATGCCCGCGCCTACGATAGCTACTTTGGCTACTGGTTCTCCTTCAACAAGTCTGGCGCCAAACGGTGGCACGGTAATCGGCCCTTCGATTGTCGGCTTGCCGGCTAACGTGTTATGAATCCATTCAATAAACTCGACCACGGGCACGGCTCGCTCGGCGTCATTTATGGAAGCTCCACCTTTTTCGATAGCTTGGAAAAAGGCGTCGATCTCCGGGGGCAGGAGAAACTGAGGATTGGCCACTGTTGTTTCTTCAGCGCCATTCATTTGGATTTTCAAGGTATTGGGATCTCCATGCAGATACGTCGCAGTGCCCTTGGAGCCGGTCACCGTAAACTGCCGAATCGCCTTTTCACCCATGAATTCTCGGCTGAGTTTGATATGGACTAAAACTTTCCCAAATTTGATTTTAAAATCAGCTGTCTCGCGGCTTTCGAAGTTTGCGCCAAGGAGCTCAGTCGGGAGACCAAACAAAGAAAAAAGCATGTAGAGGTAGTGCGTGCCCAGCTCCTCCAGCACGTCGCTGGTCCTGTCAAAAACTGCGCGGGGCGGATTTAAAAACTGAGCGTTGACGGACTGAATGTCCCCCAAACCTCTGTCTCTATCAAGAACAAGCGTTCGAAGCTTTTCGAATATTGGCGCGTAAAGAAATTGATGCCCGACCACGAGAACCCGATTCTTTTCTTTCGCCAAAGCGACGAGCGTACGCGCCTCGTCAGCTTTTAAAACAAACGGCTTCTCGACCAAAACGTGTTTATTATTCTCCAGCGCTTTTTTAACCAAATCAAAATGGCTCCCAGCCGGAGACGCGATAATCACCGCCTGAATATCTTGGTCCTCAAGAATCGCCTGTGGATCATCGCGCGTGACAACCAGGCGCTTAGGCTGCCGTAAATGTGTTGTGAAACCGAGCTCAACCATGTCAAAATTTCTTCTGGCAATGCCTTTCAGTTTAAGATGTTTCCACCCTATTAAATCTAGAGTCGACTTGAGAAGTCTCTGTCCATGCACACCCAGCCCTATAAATCCGACGGTGTGAAGCGCCAACCGAGAACCCGGAGCGGCTGCACTCAGCTCGTCGACACCTTTAAACACAATACTTTCGGCGGCGGGCATGGCGTCCTTATTCATTTGAGAAAGCTCATCGCCAAGCCCGAGCACGACCAGAGATGTTGAATAGGCTCTCATTTGATTCAGCATCGAGAGCCACTCAATCGGTCTAAAATGTATTCCATTTAACACTTCGTTGAGCCAAGAGGTTTTATCACGGCGCGGTTTTGCGTTTTGAATGGATGAGCTTAAAAACGGAATGGAAGTGTCATAGACGGCCAACAACTTTCCCAAATTCTGAATGTATAGCTGAATCGCTTTTCCAAATAACGTATGATGCACCACGCGGATCGGTACAGGATAAGTCCGATATATTTTTTTATGACGACGGCGTGTGATCTCTCGCTTATGCCAAGCTTTAAAAAGCGAGGGTAAACTCTGATGGGCTTTTTCCCATAAGGCCTCAAGCGCACTTTGCGTCTGGCCTCCGTTAGTAGCAGTCGCAGCAGGCTGAGCGCCCATGAGCGCTTTTTCAATAGCCTCAGCCATGGTTTTCAAGGCAGGGGCTCTTTCAGTAACCGGCTCAATCCCGTCAAGCCTTACAATCATCCGGATGTACCTTGGAGCAAACTCGATGAGTTCTCTTTCGCCGGGCTTAAGTTCATATTTTGCCGTTTTAAGTGCAGTACGAAGCTCGGCCGGCGTAGTTCTAAAAATCGTAAGAACTCCGTAATCCACTTTGATGTTCTCACCGACGCGATCGGCGGCCTGCACAAACTCAACCATCTGTCTAAGCGTAAGCGCCCCGGACACCACGGCGGAGGCCAAGAGTCCTCCGCTGTTGGCCGCCAAAAATGCGGGCTGAAGATTCACGCGTGGCGCGAGGTCTTCGAGCGTTTGCTCTAAAACTTTGTAAAGACCGATTAAATAAAGCGCATTGGCAAGAGCTAAAACCATTAAATTATTTTTGTCCCTGCCGTAATCGTCCAGCAGTAAACGCCCAACGGTAAATCCGGGCCCCAAGAATTTTAAGGCACGTTCATAATAAACTCCGACAACCAAAAGGTTTTGCTCATAGAATGCGCGCAAAATCTTTGGAGAATCTTTACCCAGCGTCGCCGGCGCCGGGAAGATCACGCCCAACTTTCCTTTATTGGCAAGCCCCGCGATTTTTGAAATTTGATCCTTTACAGGCGCTGCTGCTTCAATCGATAGCGTGCCATCATCGGCCTTGTCATCCGTCCTGTCATCCAAAAGACGGCCGATGGCCTGCAAGCGCTTGTGGTTTTCATCCGTGCCAGTCCATGGAAAACTTTGATAGGATGAGCCTTTATTCTCTGAAAGGGGCCTATACACGGAAAGATTCAAGACAGGGTTCGTCTCATTTCCCAAAGCAACAATATCCAAAGATTTGTGAAGTCCGGTGATTCGATATTTTCTTTCCTGATGCATCGCGACTTGATCGACGACGACAGACTTCGCGGCATGAATGTATTCCTCGAGTTCCTCGAGCGTCCAATCGCCCTGCCACTTTTCATCGCTCTCCAAAATCTCCAAGTTATTGTTCGAGCGAGCCCTTGACACATTTGTGTCAAGGGCGAGTCGAGAACCCGTGACGGTGAACAAACTCTTCCCGCCCTTCCATGAGCCGTGTTTTAAAAGGGCTGTGATCGCTGTTTTGAGCTCTTCGGGCAATGCTCCGTTCCTGGGCCATTCTAAAACCGCGAGATTTTGTTTAATCTTTTTATCGGGGATGTCTTGCAAACCACCAGGATCACCGATCCAAAGAATCGGCGCCTTTGACATCGCCCGAATCGCCGCAACAAACGCGACGGCATCTTGAACATTCTCTTTATCTGTTTCAATAATGATTAACCCGGGTTTTTTTGAATCGCGTTTCCCCCAATAGTCCTCACCCAAGGCGGTTTGGAAGTTGAATTCAAAACGAGGCGTGACTTCTTGAGAATCGTGTGCTTCGTTCCACTCGCTGAACCAATCATCAAACGCTTCCGCTCGGCCTTTTTCAAATCCCTGTGAATTAGGGATATAAAGAATATTTTGAATGGGATCCAGTCGCTTCAGATGAG
>JAHFAC010000138.1 GCA_023250755.1 Bacteriovoracaceae bacterium
TCACCGGAAGCGCTCGACGCAGTTGTTGGAGACCTCTACCGTGATGTCTCTAATGTAATCGACTGTCGGCAGTGTGCGAACTGCTGCAAAACTTATGATATCGCTGTAGATCAAGCTGACGCTCAAAGACTTGCCGCTGGGATGAAGTTGGAAGTTGACGAATTCAAGAAAAAATATCTTAAAAATGCTGACGAAGGAGAAGGATTCTATTTCAAATCTAAACCTTGTCCGCTTCTGAAAGATGACTCTTGTACTCAGTACGAAAACCGACCTAAAGTATGCCGAGAGTTCCCTCACCTCGATAAGCCGAGCTTTTTGAGCAGGACTCTCGATGTCATTCAAAACTGCTCTGTCTGTCCCATTGTTTTTAATGTTTGGGAGCAGCTTAAAGTTCAAGGCCAGTCTTTAGAAAGAGGAATAGCTATGGAGCCTACCCTAGTACCTTCGTCACCGAATTCTTCAAATCAAATTGAATGGATTCTGAAGTCATTCGAGTTTTTCGATGGAGTTTATAAGAGAGATGCTGTTGAAGCGGCAGTTCATTTGAAAGAGGAAATTACTCCCCATCTGCTTGGAATCCTCGAGGACGTGATTAGAAATCCAGAAAAATATGCCGATGAAAATTTGCAATGCCAGTCCCCATTTTACGCAGCTATGTTGTTGAGTTTCTTCAAGGAAGAAAAAGCTCACCCTCTATTTCTAAAGGCGTTTGGATTACCTGGCGAGCTTTCTTCGAAGATCTTTGGAGATCTTGTTACTGGGGAACTGCCCGTATTTTTATACAGAACCTGCTCGGGCAATATTAAAGGCATTCAAGAGCTGGTGCTTAATCAGCAGGCTTATTCTTACTGCCGTAGTTCAGCTGGTATGGCTCTGGTTTACTGTGTAGCTGGGGGTTTTGCAGATCGGGAAGATATTCTAAAATTTTTCTCAGGGTTATTCTCTATAGAAACAGGTTCTTCAGATGATGACTTTTTGAGTTTTATTGCTTGCAGCATGGAAGACCTCTATCCCGATACCGCCATGGATGTCATCGAGTCCGGTTATGAGAAAGGTCTCATTTGCCCAGGAATAATTGGTAAGAAGAATTTTATAAGAACCATTGAGTCCGGCTCTCCAGAAAGTTCTCTTGAAAAAGTTCGAGTTCAATTGAGGAGACAAATGCATGAAAGCATCCACGATTATATGGAATGGTGGGCCTGCTTCAATGAGAAAAAGTGTCCGAGTAGGCCTCCAGGATCGCTCCCAGAGGCCCCTCACAGTCCCGTGCTAGCAGATTTCCCGCACACGGTTCTTCAAGCAAGCTCCCTGAATAGCCAGAGCTGTGACCGCGGTCGCATCAATCCTTGGACAATTCTCGGCTTGGGAAGCGGATATTTTCCGAGTATTTTCTCGAACTTCTTCCAGGTGACATAGCCTTTGCGTCCTCGCCTGCTAAGCCATTTCTTCCAGAACCGCAAGGTGCTTCGGTAGAATTGGCCAAGGGCAAAGATGTTATGGCGCCGCCCGTAATAGGCGTAGTGCCCGTGCAGGGCGCTACGCAATTCCTGGTGTTGTTTCGAGAGCGGTCGGTGCCGGTTTATCCGGCACTTCACCGCAACTCGTTTAATTCCTCTCCTCAGCCGTTTAGCCATGGTCTTCACTTTCACGACGAACTTTCCCTGTTGGCTGATCCCACAGTAGTGGGTCATCCCCAGGAAATTGAACGTCATCGGTGGAACTCCAGTCTTTTTGCTCTTTGCCCATGCGGATCGCCCAAACTCGATGAGCCGGGTCTTCTCCGGGTGGAGCTTGAGACCGAACTTTCCGAACCGTTGTGAAAGTACCTTCAAAAAGCGCTGTGCATCTTTCTGGTATTCGAATGTGCAAACCAGATCGTCAGCAAAACGATAGAGCTTCATTTCGCCTCGGAGTCGTGGCTTCACCACTTCTTTCACCCAAAGATCCAGAACTTCATGTAGGTAGATATTGGCCAACACTGGACTGATGACTGAGCCTTGGTAGACGCCTTCTTCGGAGAGCAATAATCTTCCCTCCTCGATGACTCCTACGTGCAGCCATTTTCCGATCAGCCTCAGTAGATTCTTGTCCGTGATCCTCTTCGTGAGCATTTGTTTGAGTTCGTCCCGAACAATGCTCCCAAAGTAATCGCTAATGTCAGCGTCCAGAACATAGTTCGCATTTCCAAGCGTGATGTCTCGTTGGATGGCATCCAGCGCATCGTGCGCGCCCCGCCCAGGGCGATACCCATAAGATGCTGGTAGAAAATCCTGTTCGTAGATCCGGATCAGCAGCTCAGCTGCTGCCCTCTGGACGATCTTATCTTCCAGAGCCGGAATCGAGAGCGGTCTTTTCTTGCCATCTTCTTTTTCGATATACACCCTTCGCAGGGGTTGCGCTCGATAGCGCCCCTCCTTAAGTCGCTTGTAGAGATCCTCCAAGTTACTTTGCAAGTTTCTCTCGTAATCCTTGGTTGTTACACCATCGACTCCGGCGGCTGCATCCTTGCGGAGCTGCCGATAGCCCCATTCGAGCATTTCCACATTGATGTGATGCGCGATGTTCTGGAACTGAAACTGCGGATGTTGCCTCGCTGTTTCAGATATACGGTTCAGTCGCGTTGATAAGGATTCCGGAAGCGGTGTTCCGTCCTTTTTTCCCTTTGCCGTTTCGTTCACTTGTTCCTCCCTTCCCTCCACTGGGTCCCGGTCATTTCGGTTCCGGTGTCCCAGTTTCTTAGGTACTTTGGATTCGTAAGACGTCCGTTTGTCCTCGAGATGGCTACGGTTTCCCTTGCTTCCCTCTACTGCCTGCCGCGCCTTTCCGGGGCAAGCCCCTGGCGTGGATTCACAGGTAGAACTGACGGATTCTCCCAGGTTCCTGGCGATCCCCTCTCGGCGCGTGCTCTGGTCTTCGACTCCGGTGGGCCTTTGATCATCTCGCCTTCTCGATGATTCCGGTTCTGCCTCTCACAACACTAAGAGCAGAGGCTTCCACACTTATGATTTCGGAGCTCAATCCTCACAGCCAACGCTCTCGCTGTTTACGCTTCAGAGTGCCGGTTACCCGGACACCCAGCAAAACTCGCTACCGACCTGCTGGCTAGGCTTTGGTCGGGCTGGACTTACACCAGCTGGGTTCGTTTGAAGAGTTTCAGATTTTTACTGCATCATTCCCCCTTCCCAGACTTTGCCTGGCGCGATAGTGTCTTGTATAACATAGCTTTAAAAACAGCCTTTTTTGGCTCTAGAATGCATCACAGTCAGCTTCATTCTTGATGGGCTGTCTACCCCCTAAACTCTCTTTCAAACTCCCGTCTGAGATCCCTTCCAGACGGTTACAAATGGAGATCTATGTGGTGTCGCGGAATGAAGATCGAATCGCATTGATTCTTGTCAATCTATTTTTAGCTGTTGTGATTGTTTTTTTTCATATTGGCTGCAGCCCCATTGATGCTGGGTTGCCTGCCCCCTAAAAACAAAAATATATCTTTCTGGTTTCCCAGGTCTTGGCCTTGTTCACGGTACGGCGGAGCAAGCCGGCGCGGCCTGGATGGCCGCGAGTGAACAAGGAGCAATCTGGATGAGCGGTAGTTCGATGGAGGATCTGGGAATAGGAATAACAAAAAGAACCTGCCTGACGGAGAAAGTGACACTGCTCTTTCAGGCAGGTTCCTCTATTTTTACTTACTGGCCTGAAGTCCTGAGTTTACTTTTTGTTCGTATCGGGTGCCTTGTAATTTTAAAAGCATCTTTACCGCTCCGTAGGTTACTGTTTCCAGCTCCAGAGCGACTTTGCAGGCTTCATTTATCGCAGCATGCTCATACGTTTTATCGAAGTTCAGAACGCCCCAGATCGTTTGTGTATCAATGAATCCATCTCCACGTTCTAGAATGCTCAAGATAAAACGGTCTACATCCATTCCGATCCGCATTGCTGCCTGGCGATATATCGAAGACTTATCCTTGGATCGTTGCCATGGGCCACGATGTTCAGGCTTGGTGAAATGGAGCTGGTAGGGGTCTGTAATCTTCGGATGAGCTTCGATGAGCTTTCCCTCTTTAAAGACTGAGACTCTCCCTTCGCTCTCTGTAACTTTGACCACCGCACCCACATACTTCTCGTCAACCGAGTAATACCTCCCATGATAATAAATATGAGCATCCAACCGAACCTTCTCTTTTTGTGATCCTTCAGGCGCTTGATCGACGACTCCCATCTCAGTGGCTCTTTTTCTCGGCATTTTCACTAAACTTACTCCGATAGGCTTGTTTGCGAAGAAGAATTTCTCACTTAAGTCCTGATAAGTTCTGACCTCAATCTTTTGCTTGTAAATGGAGTGTTTCAAAGGAGAGTCAATTTGATAAATATCATTGCCCCAACTGAAGGTATGGTCTCGTTTGACCTGTCGATACTCTTTCAGGCAAAAGATCTCATTCAAGTTAATGCCCGTCGGGAGAGGCTTATAGGCAGTTTGAAGATTTTCCGGTGTAACAGTGAATTTTGGCACGTACTCATTGGGCAGGAACTGCTCTTGGAGAAAGTGATTTGCGGCGCTGTAGCTCCTGATATTTCTCAGTCTCATTTCAGGAATGAGACGGTCTTGTAAAGTACCCCAAAGTCTTTCGATCCGACCCTTTGCCTCTGGAGAGTTGGCGAAAATGACGTGAATTCCAAGCTCTTTGAGGGCTCTTTTCACTTGAGAGAACTGAGCACGCTTGGGTCCACCAAAAATTCCGGCCCGATCCACGTAGAGGATTTGAAAAATGCCCTTTTTCTCGATGATTCTTTGCAAAACCACCATGCAGGATAGAGTGTCTTCTGCTGGGAAAAATTCGGCATACGGAACATTGCTATCGGCATCATCAATGGCGCCAATTAAGCACGAAGGTTTTCCTCCAAACCAAGCGTGAGGACTTCCATCCATTTGCAACATGAGACCCGTTTGCTGCATGCGCTGTCTGTGTTTTCGAGCTTTTCCCCTCCTCTTCTTAGCACGCTTTACCATTTCAATTTCATGGCACCACCGTCTGAACGTCTCTCGATTAATTCTTATTCCCTCAACTACTACAAGCTTCTCGAGGCAATGGGTCATGTTAAAATCAAAGTACTTCTCTCGCACTAAATCCTGGACCCTCATCTTCAACTCATCTTCGTGACGATTCACCGGAGCCTTGTTACAGTTTCCATGTTTTATACTCTGAACTCCCACTATTAAATAGCCTTTGATGTACCGCCTGAGTGTCCTTTCAGACACATTCAGTATTTGCTCCGCTTGCTTCCGGGTCATCATTTCAGCAACTACTTTACCAACCACATCCAATTCCATTTGTTCTCGTGCGCTCATTGTGAACACTCCTTCTCTCCTTGTTGTAAGGTACTGGACTGCTTACAAAAACAAGAAGATTGAACCACGTCTTTGACGCGGGTAGGTGGTCAAAATCGCTGTGTAATTAACACCGGACAGAATCGCTGTGTGGAAACAGCAACTAAAGTTTTTCTGAAACATTCCGAAGAGTCAGGTAGCCGTGTACAAAATTTTGTTAGTGGAAGACGATAAAGACATTCACTTTGCGATCAACGAGCACCTCCGTAAGGAGTGTGCCGTCACTGTCGCCAGCAGCATTGTGGATGCCAGAACTCTTCTAGAAAGAAGTCCCTTTGACCTGGTTTTGTTAGACTTAACTCTACCGGACGGTGAAGGG
>JAHFAC010000139.1 GCA_023250755.1 Bacteriovoracaceae bacterium
ATTTGATCCGGCAACTCCGATCTATCTCGATTCCAATTTGGGTGACGGGATTCGTGGTGAAACTTTCGCACCCCAGATCCGCGCTCAGGGATTTAGGGAGATCTACATGGTGACCGGCTATTCACGCTTAAGAGAATGGCGGAATTGGGATATGCATCCGGCACCAGGCGCCAACAAGTTTTGCTGCTGGTTGCCCTGAATGAATGGATTAAGAAAAATAAATTAACACTTCGCCAGCTTGATCGGCACCAGCTCGATCGTTTCGTGATAGACCGCAAGCGGAAGAGTTCGTGTTTTGTTGGAAGTGGTAACGTAGTTGCTCTGGAAAAATTGGCACAACTTCTGCGCGATGAGGGTGCAATTCCACTCCCTCCACCTGTAAAGGACTGGCGTTCCGATATTGAGCAAGAGTATTCGCAATACCTACTCAGGGAACGTTCGCTTTCCCTATCAACGGAGAAATACTATCTCGAATACGCCCACCAATTTCTTGTAGAAAGTGGGTTGCAACGATCAGAGTTGGATCAGCTTCGGGCGACCGACGTGACAGATTTCATTCGGCGACACGTTCGCGATGGGAGTCCAAAACGCGCCCAGCTCATGGTGACTTCTCTGCGGTCATTCTTTCGATTCCTCCGTTTGCGCGGGGATATTTCAAAGGATTTGGCTGATTGCATCCCGCCAGTAGCAAATTGGCAGCTCTCCGGCATTCCGAAATTTATGGAGCCGGCGGATGTGAAGACGCTTTTGAAGCACTGCGATCGAAAAACACCGAAGGGTTTGAGGGACTATGCGCTTCTCCTCCTGCTAGCGAGACTCGGGCTTCGGGCATGTGAAGTAGTCGCCTTAACGCTCGATGATATCGATTGGGAATCCGGCAAAATTACGATTCATGGAAAAGGGAAGAAGCGGAGTCAATTTCCACTTCCCCAGGATGTCGGCATGGCTATAGCAAAATATTTGCGCAGAGGTAGACCTCAGTGCTCGAGCCGAAGGGTATTTCTTAGGACGAGAGCCCCTCTCATGGGCTTTGTGAGTTCTGTCAATGTCAGCTCTATTGTTAGCCGAACTCTGAAGAAAGCGGGATTGAATCCGCCCTGTAAAGGAGCCCATTTACTGCGCCATACGGCCGCAGTCCAGATTCTACGACGAGGATCCTCCTTGGGCGATGTCGGCGAAGTTCTCAGGCACGTCGATATATCAACGACCCACGGTTACGTGCAGATTGATATGGAAATGAAACGGCGGGCGCTTGGGAAGTGCAATCCGATCGGCACCAATATAGGTTTGAAAAAACTGCTGGAGAAGAATAAAGACGTGATTGGTTGGCTGGAGTCGCTTTGATCACGCTCCGTCGCGAGGTGACGTAGTGTCCGGGCTGGGGTGACTGGATGTGGCGGGAAAAAGAGGATGACTCAACGTTAGCCAGTTACTTTTCCCTCGTGATGCATTCTAGGAGAGTTCGGAACATCCTTCGCTGTTACCAGGCACAATCATTGCACTATAGTGCCATTTTTGGTTGGGGGATGCGTGGCGCACTGTCTTACAGATAGAGACGCGGAGAGTTTTCTGTACAGGGGGCTCCTTCTTGCTTTCTGTGTTCTCTTTCTATTTGCTCTCGTCCCACAATCTCGAGCGGAGATTCGACCTGAACGCTTCATCGATGGCGAGGCATTGGCGAATTACCTCACTATTCGAATATTGAATAATACAGACCGGGACGTTCGATTGAGACAGGATTGGCTACCAACGATGAATTATCATCTATGGCTGGGCCGCCCGTTTCTGGGAGAGATACCCTCTAATTTGCCAAATCCAGAATTTCGTGGAATGGATTACCCAAATCGATTAGCGCTAAAGAAGTGGATGCTCTCCCGTCCGGACAATAGTATCTCGCCGGATCAGTTCTTCGGCAAGGCGATCGAGCTAGAGAATGGAAATGTGCAACGCGGTCTTATGTTGGCGTGGGACACGCTTGGCGAAGGTCATATATTTGCGAAGGAGCGCAATAACTACCCCCACACGAAGAAGCTCATCGATATTACCGGGGAGCGAGATGTCTTTACCGGAAATTATTACTCAATAGAAAGAAGGAGAAAAGACGGTACTACGGTTAATAAACCTGTGGAATCCATCCGCGGAGATAATTTCAGCGCGTGGTACCATTTCGCCGGAGTCGCTCTCCGTTCCTTCACGACCGCGAATTCCGGATTCTCTCTCCTCTCCGGAAAAACGTATGCAAATGTTTTGATTTTCTTAGAGGAGTACGCAATACACAATATCTTTATAGATCCTGAGAAACGGCGACTTATTGACTATCAAGGCGCAATATTTGGATCCAAGCTTGCCAAGAATTTGCGCCGTCACCAAGACTCCGACTCTTTTCGCGCTTCAGGTGATTCAATCAACACTCATTATTTGTACAATGATTTCTCGCGCATCAGCGACAGTTGGCCTCTTCGAACCGATGAGAAACCGCTCGATTACTATTACCGTAATCCCCACCGAAAGTGCCTGAAAAACCTGAAGCTTATTGCAGGGGCTACTGCCGTCGCGGGGGCTATTACAAGTATCCCTTATGTGATCAGAGCAGTCTTATCTCCGCCAAAAGAAGCTGCAACGGGTAAATGAGATTGGTTCAAGAGGACCCGACGAATCCGGGAATTATGTGGAGTAAGTAATTGTGTTATCACTTATCTTCGCGCCTCTTACGGTAACGGCTTCACATAACGAACTCCTCCCCATAAATGCCCTTAGGATTCGCGCATAAATAAGTGTAACAACTTGATTTGATTGTGTTGTACAATTTGCGGCGTGCAAGACAGCGTGCGTCTCATTCGCCAGAAGTACAGAGTTTTGGCACCTCACCTGAATGAACGCTCACATCGTCTTTTTGCTGCTGTTGAGGCGCAGGCATTGGGTTACGGAGGGATTTCAACGGTTGCAAGGATTACGAAGGTTTCTCGGAGGGCAATCCATGTTGGTTTGCGAGAAATTTCCGGTAAAAAGGGGCTATCCTCCGACCATGTGCGCGCAGCGGGTGGCGGTCGAAAAAAAGCCACGGAAAAAGATCCGCGACTGTCCAAGGTGTTGGAAAGCCTTGTGGAGCCATTGACTCGCGGAGATCCGATGTCGGCACTTCGTTGGACTTGCAAGAGTACGCGGACTTTATCTGAGGAATTGGGAAAACGTGGACATCCGGCGTGTGAGCGGCTTGTGGCCAAGCTCCTTCTCGAGATGGACTACAGCTTGCAAGGCAATCGAAAAAACCAGGAAGGAAAGCAACACCCGGACCGCAACGCGCAATTCGAGCACATCAACGCGGAGGCCGCAAAACAAATGAGGGCTAAAAATCCAGTGATATCCGTCGACACAAAGAAAAAGGAGCTGGTCGGGAACTACAAAAACGGTGGCGAGAAATGGTGCCGCAAGGGGGAGGCTCCCCAAGTCAATAACCATGACTTTCCTAGTCCGGAGGTTCCACGAGCCCATCCCTATGGAATTTATGATCTGGCGAGAAATACTGGATGGGTAAATGTAGGAACCAGTCATGATACGGCCAGTTTCGCTGCGGCATCCATCCGAAGGTGGTGGTGTGCACAAGGGCGCCGCCTATATCCGAAGGCGAGGCGCTTGATGATCACGGCAGATGCAGGCGGTAGCAACGGTGCTAGGATTCGCCTATGGAAATGGGAATTACAGCGGCTCGCAGATAAAACAGGCATCCCGATCTCCGTATCCCACTTTCCGCCGGGAACGAGCAAGTGGAACAAGATCGAACATCGTCTTTTTTCATTCATTACAAAAAACTGGCGTGGAGAACCACTGATTAACTATGAAACGATCATTCAACTGATCGCTGGGACCAAGACATCAACCGGGCTCCGCGTGAACTGCAAGTTGGACAAGCGAAGCTTTCATCCCGGAAGGATTATCACGGATGAGCAAATGGCCTCTATACGACTGGTAAGAAATGAATTTCACGGTGACTGGAACTACACCATATCGCCAAGGTGAAAGCAGAAGAAGTTGTAACACTTATTTCTGCGCGGACACTTAGGGCCCGCCGCGAAATAAGTCGATCGCCTAGTCATTCCACCACCGTTGGGTGGATAGTGTAGTTCCATTCTCCGTGGAAGGCATGTGGCTCGAGGTTCACAGTAGCGAGTTGCTGGTCGGAGACCCGTCGCCCCTTCGCATAAGTCCGTTCATCGAGTCGGCTCTTCACGGTCAGGCCCTTCTTCGTCGTCGTGGCGGCGATCAGATTTACGATGATCTGATGGGTGACGAGTGGTTTCCCGCGCCAGTTCTGAGTAATGAATGAGAATAAACGATGCTCGATCTTGTTCCACTTGCTCGTCCCCGGCGGTAGATGACAGACGGTGATCGGGAATCCTAGCTCATCGATGAGCCCTTGCAACTCGAGCTTCCACAGCCGCAAACGATAGCCATTGCTTCCACCGCCGTCAGCGGTGATTACCAAGGAAGTCGCCTTGGGATACTTGGCGATGCCCATCTCGTTCCACCACGTGCGGATCGTCTCTACTGCAAATTCCGCCGTGTCATGGCTTATCCCGACGCTGACCCACGCTTCGTTTTTTTTCAGGTCGTACACGCCATAGGGTGCGACCTTGCCTTTCTCGTCGCCAAAGTCATGCACGTTGACGTCCTCGGGAGCGCCTTGTGCTCGCAACTCTCGACCACCGTTCTTGTAGGTGCCGACAAGCTCCTTCTTCTTCGTATCCACCGAGATGGCAGGCTCGTTCGATTCAAGTTCGGGTCCTTCTCCGTCGTCTTCTTCCGTCCTCCACCGGGGCGCCGGCTTCGCGTCGGGGCCAACACTCGGGCCGTACCGTTTTCGATCGCACGGATTTCCGCCATTCCCCTTCCAATCACGCTCGGGGCCATCCCTGTGGCACGATGGGCCGCAGTTATCCCCCCGTAACCGAACGTCATTGCTTCATTCGCCACGAACAACCGACGAGCCCTCTCCGTCAGGGTCCCTTTCAACTTCCGATAGCGTTCTCGGATCTTCGATTCACGCGCTGCTCGCTCCTTCATCTCTGGATAAAGATCTTCTCCGCCCTAAATGTAAACTATTTATTTCGCGGCAGGCCCTTAGTAGGTCGTCGTTTCCTATAAACTCCTAATCGGCAACGTTAAACGCTCAAACTGGAGAGCGTTGTGAACGACCTCTCCAGCCGAGATCTGAGCCGAATCCAGAGCGACGACATGAGATACAGTCGCTCCGTTGCCGACGGTACTCCCTTTCCCCAAGACCGTACCGGGGCCTAAGCAAACGTTTTTGCCTATCGTACATTTTCTTCCGAGAATCAGGGGAGGTTTTAGTACTGCGTTGGGCAGAATCTCTCCCTTCGCTATCCAGAGGCCAGGTTTCGTCTCTTCATAGGCTCCGAAAGAAGGAAGAAATTTACCGAGCGTTGGGTCTCCCCACTGCAACCGGTCGAGCAATTTCATCGATGCCGACCAGAGTGTGGTTGTCTCTCCGGTGTCATACCAATAGGTGTTCTTCGTATATTCTGCGTATATTCTATCTGGCATCTCTTTCATCAACGTGGGATAGAGGACATCATTGATCCCGCAAGGTGCCTCCTTCAGATGGCGAAACACGGTATTGTCCAAAATATGAATACCGGTAAAAATTCCTGAACGGAACGGTCGTTTT
>JAHFAC010000140.1 GCA_023250755.1 Bacteriovoracaceae bacterium
TCTTACAGATTTATAAGGTTCCAAGCCCGAAGTCACTCTTAAAATCCATTGAAATATAAGGAATTTTTAGAAAATCCACGCCGCGTCAGAGTTGGCCTAGGGCTTGCTCTACCTCTCCATTGAGAGACTGCACTTGCCCTGTACGCAAGTGCTTCCCTGGATCAGGACGAACCAGGAATTGCTGAGCAGAACAAAGCGGTGTTGTTGCAGTTAAGGAGTAGAAATTATGAATAAACGAATTAAAAAATTTTTGTTTCTGGTGGCTACAGCAAGCCTGTTACCAGGGGTGGCGCTTGCTCATCCAATAACTGGCGTATATGCACTCACCACCCCAGACGCCCCTGCAGCACAACCGAGTGTTCGTGTTCCCGAAGAGCAAGTTCTGAAATCCAAGGACTTTCTCGCTGAAGATCTTAAATCCATTTTTAATATAAAAGTCGAAATTAAATCGGATCCCGCTTCTAACCACCTAAGCGCAGAATTTTCTGGGCTAATTTTTGAAGATTGCCTGGCCGGCGCTCCTCCAAATAGCGTGGTCGAAGCCATGTCAGCAATTCCAACCGACGGTCAAAATAAGTATGGATTTAGAATCAACGATCCGGGGAACAAAATCCGGAGCTGCCTCAAAAATCATCGCGGACAACATTGTAATCGCTATAGTGCTCATCAAAAGTGCGTTTTGATTACTAGTCATTTAGATCTTTCAGCCGCTCCCACCGGTACTGTGGGACTCCTCTCTGACGACCCGGCTCAACCCGCTGAAGAGGGACAATATATATTCTCATTTCAAGATTTCGCGCCTCCAGTAAAATTTAAAAGCTTAGCCGACATCCAAAAAGATCAAGCGGACGCTCGTGCCGCCGCGGTCGACGCACAAAAGAAAAAATATGAAGACGAATTCAAAAGATTACAAAAAAAATTCCCTACCTGTCTCAATACCCGGAGTGGTATCGACACACTAGAAACCGAACTTGCTCGATTTGAAAACATGAGCGAATTTTCAGAAAATATTCAAAATTATTATGAAAAAATTGAGAAAGCCAAAGAAAGCCTCGAGAAAAAAGAAATTGCAAAAGCATTTGCCGACCTTAAAGCACGGGCCGATAAAGATCCATTGGATAGCCTAGACACACTCCATGAGGATCTCCGATCCTGGCTTGACAAGCACCCCAAGGACGCGGATCAAGTGGCGGACATTTTTATCAAGATCGCTGGACGTTTCGTCAAGGATAATTCAAAACGTCCCGGCGCTTGGGATCAAGCGGCTGCAGTGATCCGCAAAGCCCTCGAGTTGCCTGGCTTGTCTGAAAATAAACGGATGGCGTTAGCCAAGTTGATCAAGTCCGACATCCCCCTCGCTAAAGGGATGGCGATTGCCAGCTATGGGATGGCAAACAACATGCTCTTGGGTCCGTACTATTACAATCTGATGCAACAAATGAGCAATAATGTAATGGAAGCTTGTAATGGGAGCGGCAGTGCGAACGGAATGATGTTTAATCCGTTTGGTGGAGAACAAACTGATCCCTTTGCCGCACAGGTCACCGCGCAGCAAGCAAATCAGGCCAGTCTCGAAGGATGCTCTGCTGAAATCGGGGGTCTCCGGGCGGCTGCGGGTTTACCCGGTCTAGCTCAAGGCGTGGATCAACAACGTGCGCAAATGAGTCAGCAAATGAATCAATCCATAGCTCAAGCCACAATGGGCGGCGCTGTCAATGGGGCCGCAGGAATCAATCCTATGGCCAATCCCTATAACAACAACAGCATAAACACCGGAGCCAGTCCCATGGCTTATGCGGGTGGACAATATGGACTTTTAAATGGCCCACCCCAATTTAAAATAACGCCGTGAGTTAGCACGCATTCGATTTTTTATTTGACGGCTGCCCCTTTCCTGCTTACTTGGTTAAGTGAGTTGCTTCTTTATTTTTATAGGGGGTACCAGAATGGCAACAGGATTAGTGAAGTGGTTTAATGACAGTAAGGGCTATGGTTTTATTCAGGCTGATGGAACAGAACGGGATGTTTTTGTTCATTACAGCGCAATTGCCGGCGACGGATTTAAAACTCTCGCCGAAGGACAGAAGGTAGATTTTGAACTGATTGAAGGCCCCAAGGGCCCTCAGGCAGCAAACGTTGCTAAATCAGCAACAGCAATGCAATAAAATTTATTTCCAGTTTAATCCAGGACAAGAGAGGCGAGAAACAGAGCTTGCCTCTCCTGCTTCAAGTGAAGCAACCGGAGTCGTACAGGAGAGAGCAGAAAAAACCGCTCCTGGGACATGGTTTCCGCTTTTCTTGAGACCCCCGAACGGTAAACGAGGAGAAGCCTCAATTGTAGGCTGGTTCCAATAGATCAATCCGTATTGGAGTTGATCAAGGCATTTTTCGTAAACAGTTCGGTTCTTAGAGTAAACACTGGTCACAAGCCCATATTGGCTTGCATTGCTGAGCGCGATTGCCTCATCTAAATCCTCTACCGGAATCAAGACGACATTGGGACCAAAAAGTTCCGTTTGTTGGTAGATGCTTTTGCGCACGGCCTCGACTGTGGGCTGTTTAATACAGCAAATCGAAGGAGCGACATAATGGCCCGAGTATCCAAGATCCAGCGCTTTACCTCGCATAACAATCTCACAACCCTCCCTTGAGGCAATGCCGAGAAATTTCATGTAGCGATCGACTGAACTCGAATCGATCAAAGGTCCCATAAAGGGATTTTCAAGAGGATGTCCAATTGAAAATGCTTTTGCGCGCTCATGAAACCGGTTGAGAAACAGGTCAAATATTTTTCGATGCACTAAAATACGACTGGTCGACGTACAGCGTTGCCCTGCCGATGTGAAAGCTCCTACCAAAGACCCCATGAGCGCGGCCTCTAGATCGGCATCCTCCCAAACCATCACAGGGTTTTTACCCCCCATCTGAAGCGTGAGAAACTTCCAGTGTTGCTGCAAAGTATCCTGCTTAATCCGCACACCCGTTTCATTTGACCCAGCAAATAAAACCCCATCCACTCCCTCATGGACACAGAGCCTTCTGCCCACCTCCCTTTCTCCCTGAATCAGATTGAAAACACCCGCCGGAATTCCGGCCTCCTCAAAACACTCCGCTATCAACTGACCCGCCATGGGCGCCTTTTCTGAGGGCTTGAAAACCACCGTATTTCCGGTCAAAAGAGCCGGGATGAATTGTGCGCTTGTAAAATAAAGGGGTGAACTAAAGGGTCCCACCACAGCCAATACACCGAGTGGTTTATAACGACAAACGCCCTTGGCATTTTCAATGACCTCTGGAATTTCAAAATCAGAGATCGGCTTAAAACTTTCATGAAGGGCAACATCGATTTCCTGAAGAGCGGCCCTCACCTCTGCCTGTGCATCCCAAAGAGGCTTACCCACCTCTCGAGCGATGATTTCAGCAAATTCTTCTCTTCTCACAGCAATCATTTGATGAAAGTTCTTGATGATTTCCACACGCTCTGCATTGGATTTGCGTGACCACGGGGCAAAAGCCCCCCTAGCGCAGTGAACTGCATCGTCCACCATCCGATAGGAATAGGTGAATCGTCCAATCTGGTCATTCAAATCTGCGGGACTACGGACAATCCACTCCCCGTTGGGATCAATGGGTAAAATAAATTTGCCATTCAACCAATTTCCCCGGACTACGGGGTGGAACTTCGGCAGAGAATTTGAGGATGTGTTCATTTTTATACCTCTGTATACGCCTGAGTATACCTCTTAATAATAAGGCATGAAAACAACGGACTCACCTGGCTTCAAACCCAGGATCTGGCATGCATCGTTAGAACTCGGAAACCCAGAACCAACCGCAGAATCTGCAAAATTTATTTTTTTCTCCCCATCTTGAATCACCTGCACATGGATTGCTCTAAAACTCCCTTGTTTTTGTGCGGCCAGACAAAGTAAGCCGCTCACAACCACGCCGGTCGTGGGCAAGGTAGGATCATAAGTGGACAAAACCATCTTCTTTAGGGGCGTGAGGTCTTCTACATTCGCCCAAAAATGTGGCCCCCCATCAAAAGGATCCACCTGATTTTTATACTCAAACCCAACCTTCTCCAACATATGAACGACGGGCTCGGTTTCACGCCCCACTTTTCCGATTGCGTTGCGTGCCTCCGCAGGAAGAAAGGTTGTATAGATTTTTCCGGACGGGAAAAGTGAAAAAATAAATTCTTTATTCTTTTGACAAAGCTGGTCAGCCTCCCAGTAATCCATGTTCGTAAACCGCCGCCCTATGGCCTCCCAAAGCGGGGATTGCCCTTTTTTATTCAGGGGCGGAAGAAGTTCGGCCAAAAGCTTTCGCTTGAATCGATTTCGATTCAAGCCCAAAAACAAAAACCGCACAAAAGAAATTTGGCGACCAATCCTCTCCTGCAGATTTCTTGCCTCGCGGTCAATCACTAAACCGCCGATTTCAGAAGGTCCATTGGTATCGTACCTGAGCTTCAATGTCCCATGAATGAAACCTGTACTGATGGTTTCAGAAACCCTCTCTTCGCTTCCTACTTCAAAATAAAAATGCGGAGAATCCGCCGTCCCGTGCTGACTCGCGATCATAGAGGTTCCAAGAATTTGCTGCGTCTTGAGATCTTCTGCAACAAAGAGAAATTTTGTATCGGTCTTATTGGAAAGTTCATCTCGAAATGACTTTGTAGATTTTACAATTCTCTCGTGAAGGAGATCACGATCCGGAGGTAAATTGATAAACCCGGGAATTTGCGCTAACCGCTCAAGAGCGTCCAGATCTTTTTCTTGCACCTCTCGCAGTAAGATCATAAACACACCTTTTCAATTAATTTTTCGTAAAAACTCACAGCTTTTTCAAGGTGGTCTAAAAGGTTGTGTTCATTGGGGCTGTGGCTATTCCCTTGTGAAATTCCAGGACCAAATACCACCGCCTCATAACCCGCACGAAAATATTGCGCAGCCTCAGTAGAAGTCGCCTTCTTCTGAAAACCCCCTTGAAGTCCGGCAGCATCCATCGCGCTTTGACAAAGACGAACCAGCTCATGTTCAAGCGTCATCCCAAGTCCAGGACTCATCTGCTCGCGAGAGGCCGAAATATTTAAAGTCAGATAGTGAGCCGCAATGGCCCGGATCCCCTGAGTAATCTTGCCTTCGATCTCTTCGGGAGAAACTTCGGGTAAAGTGCGAAGATCAAAAAGGAGATCCACCCTGCCCAGTCCCTGTGAAAGAAGACCAAAATTCACCGTCGAATAAGGTGGGCTATAGGTAGAATCCACGGTTTCCTTCAACTCATCGGTCAGGCGATTAAAAAATCCAACGACATCCATGATCGCTTGGAATAGCGCTTCCGGAAGAAATCGCACCCCTGTTTCACCCAGTCCCCCCAGTTCCACCTTAAACGGAGAAAACTCCGCACCTCTTTCGGCCACTTCCTTGAAAAATCTTTTAAAATCTTCGAATTGATGTGAAGAAAGATAAAATTCAGCCAGGCTATGATCCGGGACTTTGTTAATCACCTCGCCCCCCGCTAACCTCGTGTATCGAAGATCAAATCCACTTTCACTGGCAAGACGCAAAAAATCCAACATTTGAGAGATCGCATTCTGTCCTAAATGG
>JAHFAC010000141.1:0-3988 GCA_023250755.1 Bacteriovoracaceae bacterium
CAGCAGAAATGGCTTTCGCCAGGTCGCTGAAACCTGGGCCATCTTCTTTCAAAGAAAAGAAACCCTCGAAATCACCAAAGTTGCGGTCAAACAAACCCATGACCTTTCAGCTTTTAGTGCCGTATTGAAGCCTCCAGCAGAAACAATCCAGATCGCTGGATGTGAACTTTCTGATCGACAGACCTGTGGAACAGTTCAGTCAAAAGGGCAATCGATTCAATGGAATTTTAAGATCACTCCAAAAATATCGGCCCAATTTAATCTCGTCCCGCCTCTCCTTTCTCAAGCTGGAATCGTAAAAAATACGGCACTCACCGTCGGAGAAGATCTTCTGTTTAATGGCACCTGTGTCATCAATGGTGAAACTTTCACGTGGAAAGACGCACCTGGAATGCAAGCACACCTGGCCGGCCCACGCAATGGCCACTCGTGGGTCTGGGGACATTGCAATACATTCATAGGCGAGGAGGGTCAGATTGCACCCGTCATTTTTGAGGGACTCACGGCAAAAGCCCTCCTGCTCGGGGGAATCTCTTCTCCCAAGATGTCTACCTTTTATTTTCACTACCGGGGTAAAGAATATTCATTCAATACTCTGTGGCATGCCATCCGTTCGCAATCTCACCACTCGCTCACAGATTGGCAATTCATCGCCGAAGAGAATGATCTCTCGTTTCGTGGGCACGTCCAAGCGGAACTTAGAAATTTTGCCGGAGTAACTTACGAAGACACGGACGGGTCCTTTCTTTTTTGCGCGAACTCAAAACTCTCAGACATGACTCTGCTTGTGTATCGGAACGAAAAACTTGAAGCTCGTTTTCAAGCCCGAGGCACTGCGGCTTTTGAAGTGGTCACTCGCCAGAAAAACCCCTACGTTCCGATTCTTCTATAAGATATTTTCCGCCGGCTGGAAATTTCCAGGGTGATCCCCCTAAAATAAGAGAAAATATCACTGTCCAAAAAAGCCATTTAAATAAAACCACCCCGACCTCCCGCGATCTCCAACCAAGCTAAAAAAAATCCAAACCCCAGCAATCCCAGTAATGCAGGCGCCACACAGGTAAAAAGCGGAACTAATGCACGAGTAGGCAAAAGACCCAGCTCCTGAGCGATTTTAGCCCGGATATCCTGTCGCAAAGCAAACAAGGCCGTCTCGACCCGCTCAATACAAGGACGCCCCTCCATGAGACTGAGCTGAATGGATTTTCGTATCGAGTCTCCTGCCGTGAGAATCACACCCGTTGCTGAAAGGTGAGAGGGGGATTTCGATTGCGAAGCCAAAACCGAATCCACCCAGACTGAGATGCCCCATTGATGGGCAAGCCCCGGTGCTTCAGCAAGCAAAAATTCACAGGCCTTGCTCCACGCGAGATCCGCCGGCACACCCGAGCGAACTAAAGCAAGAAATCGCTCACCAGAGCATTGCGCAGCTAAAATCCAAGATCTCTGTGAACTCTTAAGGCCTCCCCATCGCGCGCTTTCAGTTAAATTCAGGAGCCAAAGCGCGGCAAAAAAAGAAAGCCCAGTGGCAAGGGCACACGCACTACCCCAAAGCCAAGGGCGCAGACTTAACCCGGGCAAAATAAAGTAAAGCGTGCTGCCTACGAACGGCACCAGTGCCGAACAGAGAAACGTCTGAGCCAGAGCCTGAGCAGATTTTGCCTGCGCCTCTTTGAGTGCAGTCTCATGTTCCTCCGCTAGATTCCGAATCCTCCTCAGCGTCGGTAAAACGGACCCGCCCTGCGCTCGAAGCGTCTCCAGACTTTCCGAAGCTAACTTTCCCCAAGGCGCCCTCAAACCCGCAAGCTGAAACCAGCGAGGAGCATCAGGCACCAGTCCCGCCTCCAACGTCTCTTGGATTTCATGAAGTACAATAATCACCTTCTTAAGAGCGACAATCTCTTGACTGATGCCAAACCCTCCTCGCGGGAAGGGGATTTCTGAAAAAATAATTTTCATCCCAAGGAATAGAAAAATAAAACTCAATCCCCAAAGCAGCATAAGAAGACGCTCTGAGCAATAGAAATGCCAATTTTACAAATTGCTCGAACTAGACAAATTTGAGTTAAAGTGTAACTTATTCAATTGAGGACCCACCCATGTTTGAGCTCAGAAAACCCCGTCCCGCCTTAGTGGTTGACTCCGATCCTGAGTTCTTGAACAAACTCAGGTCTGACCCCAAAGCTGAGCAAGCCCCCCCGCTCTCGGCTCAAAGCGGAAAAGAAGCTCAAGCCATCATAGCCAATCCAAACCAGCCCTTGGCAGGAGTATTCGTCAATCCAAAGCTCACTGGTCCAGGCGGAATTTCAGTCGTTCGTTTTGCTCATTTTCACCGGCCTGCTCTTCCGATTTTTTTAATTCATGAGGGAGATTGCCCCGTTGAAAAAAACGAGCTGAAAAATCTCGGAATTCAACGCACACTTCAAAAACCATTGACCTACCCTCAACTCATCAATCTAGTCACGCCCCTTGCGGTTTTTTTTGATCCAAAAGCCACGCTGGAAGACCAAAAATCAAACACCGACACCCTAGAAGAAGAAATTACCGCTGAAGATACTGATTTTTTACCCATCAAGGCTGCAGACTTTCTTTGTGGCTCGAAATCATTTTTTGATATCTATGTTCAGCTCAGTCCCAAACATTATGTAAAAATCCTCAAAGCGGGTGACGACTTCAAGCCAGAGCGCGTCTACGGCTATCTCCAAAAAGGGGTCATCTTTTTTTATCTGAGAAAAGCAGCCCAAGAGCGCTACCTCTCCTACTGCGACCGGCTGACCACCTCCATTCTCACCAACGAAAAAATCCCAGAAAAAATCAAAGTCACGCAGACAGCCAACCATGGCCAGGAAGTGATGAACTTCTTTAAAAATCAAGGATTGAGCGAAACTCATCTCGAGTACGCCAACCACTTTATCGGAAACGTTCAAACCCTGACCCGACAGCTCAAACCTGAACGACATGAATTTTTGAAAGAATTTTTGGATAACCTTGCAGGATATGAGCACGGCATCAGTACAGCGATGATTGCTGCTCTATTGATCCATCCTCTCAAGATCGAGGCTGCACACCCTGTAAAGATCATTGGTCTAGCGAGTATGTTTCATGATCTTGGACTTTATAAGATGGATTCGGTGTGCCAAGACGAAAATGAAAAAAAGATGACCCCCGAACAGCTTAAAATCTACCGGACGCATCCCACTCTTGGGGCTGATATGCTGAGTTCGATCCGAGGAATGGATCCTGTCGTGGTCCAGGCAGTAGTGCAGCATCACGAACGAAGGGATAAATCGGGTTTTCCCACACGTCTCGGGGCCGGAGCCATCAACCGTGTAGCCGAAATCGTTGGAATCAGCGATGAGTTGGCCAAGCTGATTCGACGCTTAAAAGATGAGCCTTCTCTCAATATTCAACAAGAAATGGAAAAAAACACATTTGAATGTTTTTCGAATGTAATCGTTGAAGCATTTCGCGCTGCTTTTTTCCCGGGCGAAAACAAGCCTCTGATGGCAAAAACGCTTGAGCAGCAGGGCTACAAACCTTAGGATACGCGATAAAATTAACGGTTTTTCCAATACTCCGTCATCGGCACTTCACCGCCCACAGTCAATGCTGGGATTCGAAGCGTAGGCTGCGCATCTGTAACCGGCGCTCCCTGCCCATCTTTTCCACAGGTCCCGGTAGAAAAACCCAAATCAGTCCCGACACGATCAACCAACAACAGAGCTTTAGGTCCATTTCCGACAAGAGTGGCGCCGCGAATAGGAGCTCCCAATTTCCCATTTTCAATCAAATACCCTTCAGTCACCGCAAAAACAAAATCACCCGTGACGGTATTGACCTGCCCCCCTCCCATGGCTTTGACAAAAACACCATGAGAAGTATCGCGCAAGATGGCCTCGGGATCATCCTTACCAGGCGCAATATAAGTATTCGTCATGCGCACAATGGGTTTATGCCGAAATGACTCGCGTCTGCCATTTCCGGTAGC
>JAHFAC010000141.1:4028-5583 GCA_023250755.1 Bacteriovoracaceae bacterium
AGAGGCGATCGACCATGTAACTTTTTAACTCACCGTTTTCGATTAAAACATTTTTTTTCGAAGGCGTCCCCTCGTCATCAAACGCATAACTCCCGCGTTTCGTGGCCATTGTACCATCATCCACAACAGTAATCAGAGACGAGGCCACTTGTTTTCCGAGTTTTCCCTCATAGACGGATAGGCGATTACAAGCGAGATCCGCCTCAAGCCCATGTCCCACCGCTTCGTGGATCATAGTCCCCCCCGCTTCAGACGAAATCACGACCGGCATCGTCCCTGC
The DNA here is from genome assembly GCA_023250755.1 of Bacteriovoracaceae bacterium. Classification (GTDB taxonomy): domain Bacteria; phylum Bdellovibrionota; class UBA1018; order UBA1018; family UBA1018; genus JAHFAC01. The sequence continues at coordinate 4,309 of JAHFAC010000141.1, forward strand.
TGGAGCAGGCTTTGCTGTGAGCAAAACACCCACACGCCGTGCTGCTTCAGCACCTATCTCTTCGGGTGTTTTTTTATCGAAAAACTCAAGGCCGACATAACCCCCATCCGTTTTGTAAGCACTTTCGACCCCACCGTCTTTTTCTCCCACGACCTGAACCGCCATTTGAAGATACGTTTTGCTGTCTGGGGAGACTAAGCCATCAGTGTTCAAAACGAGAATCTTTCTCTCTGAATCCAGAAGCAGCACCGTCACCTGGCGCGCGCCAGGGAGGGCATTTCGTGCCGCGGTCTCAGCCCTTTTTACATAATCTATTTTCTGACCCATGGACGCTGATCTCGGAGATTTTTCAATTCGATAACCCGAAATTTCAAGAGAAGACTGTCGCGTTTTTTGCCAATCGATCTGCTGGGGCAAACTCTTCTTTGAAGTCCCAGTCGGAACTCCCTCGCTCAAAGTCTGAGCTAATTGAAAAATCGCCGAATCTGAAAGATCTGTCGTGTAACCATAGACGGATCGATTCTCAAAAAGAATGCGAAGCCCAAGTCCACAATCCCTCCCATCGACAATGCGATCGATTTTTCCACCCTCATATACGATTCGTGTGGCTGCTGTGTTTTCAAAAAAAAGCTCAGCTAGTGAGCCGCCCTGCTTTAAAGCCTGACGAAGTGCCCGCTCAACTCCCTCTTCAGTAATGGCCGATAGTCCAAACCGGATCAACTCAGTTTTCAGAATCGAGCTCATAAACTTGATCTCCTAATAGCTTCAATAACTCATCCACTTCGGCTGCGAAACTCTGTGGAATCGTCAATTCTAAATCACGATACGGATCACCCGGTTTAAACCCCAAAGTCGAATAGCTTACTATGCCCTCGTAGGATTCGAAGATGCAATAGACATAGACCGAATCCTCCCTTCGAACCCGGATACGGCGCCTCAATGCCATTGACTCAGTAGATTTCACTGTCATCTTGCTCAAACTCTCGACACTGCGTATTCTTAAGTTACTATGCTCATACTCTCACTCAGACCCTTGCAGCAATCCCTAAAGACAGCCATTTTTTTGATGCTCACCTGGAACGCAATTTTACTGACCACCTCTGGCTGTGGCGCGTTGCAAAAAAAGACGGAAACCTCAGAAATCAGTTCTGAGCAGGAAAAAAAGACTTCTGAGATCGCCGAACTCAGAGTAGCCATGACTGCACTCACCGGTCGCGTAGAAGGGCTTGAAACCAAGCTTGCCTCACTTAACGACAAGGTTGAAACAGCACGATC
>JAHFAC010000142.1 GCA_023250755.1 Bacteriovoracaceae bacterium
ATATCAGGCCGGATATTTTTCAACACTTGAAGTGTGACAGGCATCCTTGCACGTCGATCCCAAAGACGATTATAGATATTGAACGTGGCGGCTCGCACTTGAAGGTGCTTCTTGGTTTCTTTCGCTGCGGCCGAGGTGCAGGATATTTCAGTAAGACCAGATAGTCCGAATAGCCCTAATAGGACAACAAGAGTGATTGCTTTTGGATGAATTTTCATGGTTGTGTCATTTTTTGTGTGATTATTCGGTTGCTGCGTTTTTATCTCCTTCGACAAAGTGCACGCTTCGATCGCGAAGATGATTCTTCAGCCGCGGAAAGAGGTCAAGCAACGTGTCAGACCTTACAGCGTCTGGAATTTCTTTTTCCTCTGTTAATAAGGTCCCAAGAGTTCCACGATATTCCAGTGAACCATGAAAGCCACTGTGCGCGGTTAAAGTGTCGGCATCCATGATTTGGAATCCCATAGAAACATAAGAGGGCTTGAGTGAGGCGAGTACATCTGCAGGAAATTTACACCCCACAGGTGAAAGTGAAGTTCGAATCCGATAAAATAAATCAGGGTATGTGGAATTCTTAGTTTGTTGAAAAAGCTCTTGGTCAGTCGCAGTTCTTAGCCCAGATGATCCACCAAAATCCGCATTTAACCCCACTTCTTCAAAATGAGCATCCGAGGGAATGAAGTAGAGGTCTCGATTTGCATCAAAGCCAAAGGAGGCAGCGAGTTTGCCGTCTTTCCAGATCCCAAACCACTCAGCTGTCGTTGGCCCCTGTTTGAGGTGAGCAACCGCTAAATCGACCGAGGGGATGAGAGATGTTTTTTCGGCAATTTTTTCAATCAAATCGGGGTGAGTGTGAAGTGCCATGTAGGTGACCCGTGTATGAACCACGGGGATGGCGAAGAGTTCGGCACTTGGGTTATGGGATTTAATGGAATCCACCGGCGTGACTCCGACTTTTTGCAATTCACTTTCGAATTTTACGAGTCGGTCTTTTTCAACAGGGATAAAGTCCAAGCCATGGTCCGAAAAGAGAGTGAAGTGGAAATTTCTTTCAGGATGGTTTCTTTTAAATTCTTCTATTTTTTTCGCAAGGTAAGAGAGGGCTTTACTGACATCAGTCGACGCTTGCAGGTGTCCCATGACGTCGATTTCGACCAAATAGGCTGTGAATACGGTTGCTGTTTCAGCGCGCCCCTCCAGGAGTGAAAAGAGATTGCCCACAGAGTCAGCATAGCTGACAAAGGTGTCATTGTAGGCGTTAATGACGTGTGAGTAGCCATTGGCCCAGTAATCAAAGCCGCGCAGGTACTCCGGTTCAAAGTTAATCGAAGAGCTGAGGGAGGGAGCGACGTGCTCTAAAATTCCGACTAATCCACGATTGAGGATTGTGTCCTTTGTGGGATCATAATAGGCAAACTCATAACCTCCAAGTTCTTCAGTATGCATGATGCGTGTCCAACTGGCATCTGAAGTCCCAGGAAATCCAGTGACGAATTTTGCAAGCCTCCACTGAGGATCGCTGAACGAACCGTCTTTAATGGCGTCTTGAGTGGTAAAGTAAGAAAGACCGTCCACGCCTAAATAGACATAGACGTCTGGATTTTTTGCTGAATCTCCGTGAAACGGAATACTATTCATAAATGCGTAGGGAATCCAATCGCAGGAGGCTAGGGAGAGAGAAAGGGGGAGAGTGATTCCAAGAATGATCCGATGAGTCCGCCCAATTTTCATGATAGTGAAAATCCAAAACCGATCAGGGGTGAACTTTGCATTCCGGTGGAACGAAAACGATAAAAGTAGCCGAGACGAAATTCAAACCAACTGCTCTGGTAGCGATAAGAGATTCCCAGGAGTGTGAGATCATGCTTCCAAAGTCCAACATCGGCTACATGGATGAGGGCCGAGTGGTGGTTGAGTGCCATCAGCTCTGCTACAACTGAATAGCCGGGTGTGAACTCGTCTTTGAGAACTCCATGTCCCAAAAGGGTGAGGCCGGTCAATCCCTGGTGAATTTGGAGCCAGTCCGAAACATCATAGCTTGCACCGATCGAAACCGGTAAAAGCGTAATTGAGAAATCAGGATTATCGAGGCGAGAAGTGTACATTGGGGATAAAAATGCCCGGCTTGCCTGTTCGAGCATTTGTGTGGCGCCCAGTTGGGTAGCGATGGACCAGGGAGCCCTTTTAAACAGCAAAAATTTAGCTTGGATGTTGGGTGCGCGGTACATGAATGAGACCGGTTGCACTCCAATTTGGGCAGTGTTTGCAATTCCAAACGCGGCTCCATTGGTGCCGAGATAGAGACGGCGATGTTCGAGGACGTTCCCTGTGGTTTCCCAAAGAGGATAAAATCCGATGGAGTCCGAGGCTAGGCTAAATGGGATTGCATCTACAAAAAGAAATAAAAAATAAATTACTGCAACTTTGAAAACACGCCCTGTTAACTTTTTTAAATAATTTCTAAAATACATGAGCCCTTGCCACCGTAAAACAGGATTAACGCATTGCGATAGCAATTACAATACTAATTTTATTTAGTCTGATATTTTAAGCGTGGGAAGGGGAGAGGGTTCTGGTTTCCAACGAACTGCAGTTCCTTGGGTCAGGACCTGCCCCTCTTGTCCATCATCGGAGCATTCTGGAGTGGAATAAGTCTCCTTACGGCCATCATATAAAAAAACCACGGATTTGATATCGATCACAGCATCGGCTTGGCTTTGCTTCGCTTGTTTCATCATTTCTGTGACTGCACGGTTAAAATAATTAGAACAGAGGGCCACTTCATCATGATTGGGGTCAAGAGTAGAAAAATTGACCTTGCTTCGGACTGTTCCCAGTGATTCGTAGGATCTTTTTGGCGTTTCCGTAAATGCGTTTGGAGGGAATTCGTATTTCTTCACTTCGTGCGTGGGGAGATTGGAGCAAGAAAGAACGCCGATGCCCAAACACAAAACTGAACTGAGGGCAGCGCCTTTAGGGCTCAATGTAAGTGAACTCCTTGCGCTGGTAGTTTCTGAAAACCCATTTTTTTCCATCTCGTTTGACCAGGTAGTCGGGAAGGAGCGGAATCTTTCCACCCCCGCCTGGAGCATCCACGACGTAATGGGGTACCGCCATCCCGCTGGTCCAACCGCGCAAATGTTCAATAATGTTGAGTCCTGTTTCGATGGGTGTTCGAAAATGGCTAATCCCTTGCGACATATCGCACTGAAAAATGTAATAAGGACGAACTCTCATCATTAAAAGTTTATGATTCAGCAGTTTGACAACTTTCGGATCGTCATTAATCCCCTTTAATAAAACCATCTGATTATTGATGATGCATCCGGCGTCTGCCAGTCTGGCGCAGGCATCGAACGCTTCTTGAGTGCACTCCTTGGGATGGTTGAAATGCGTATGGACAAAAACAGGATGATATTTTTTGAGCATAGAGGCGAAGGCGTCCGTGATTCTTTGTGGAAGAGTCACAAGATTTCTTGTCCCGAGCCGAAAGACCTCGATGTGATCCATCGCTCTTAGGCGCGAAAGGATGTATTCGAGACGGTCATCTGAATTTGAAAGCGGATCCCCGCCTGAAATTACCACGTCACGAATTTCTGGATGCGAGGAGATGTAAGCCAACCCGTCCTCCAGTTGTTTATTTGCCGCAGAACTTGAGGGATCAGACACTTTGCGTTTGCGGGTGCAGTGACGACAGTAGACTGGGCAATTGTGAGTGGTGTAAAAAAGGACTCGATCCGGATATCGATGGGTGACACCTGGGACGGGCATGTCTCTTTCTTCGGCTAGAGGGTCTTCTAAATCGGTAGGGAGGATGTTGAGTTCCCCTTTTTTTGGAACGGACTGAAGCCGTATGGGGCAATTGGGATCGTGAGACTCAGCAAAAGCATTTCGCTCTTCTTCGGTGACGTGAATCACCTTTTCTAACTGATCCATCGATTTAATGCGTTTTTGCTGTTGCCAAATCCAGTTATTCCAATCTTTATCGGTTGAGTCTTTCCAAATCTCAGGTCGGGGAGGACTTGTGAAACGATCACGGACAGTGTTCTTAGTTATGATTTCAAACGCCATAGTTGCTTTCCTCTGTCCTTCAGAGATGCCAGAAATCGTCGGTTCTGTAAACATGCTTGACGCATTTAGTTAGCAAAATGGAATCACTTGAGCGAGTTCTGGTTCTCAGGTACCGTCAAGAGAAGATTGAGCTGAAGCCAGACCGAACAGAGGAGAGTCGATGTTATCCCATCTTTTTCTTGGAATGTCCTTGATTGGCGCGGAGTGGGTGCTTTATCTGCTCCTTTTTCTTTCTGTAGTCTCTGTGGCGTTGATGTTTGAGCGCATATTTTTCTTCCGGGCGGCTTCAAAGGGACTTTCTGAGTTTAGGCAACAGCTCCGAGCAGCGGTCGCGCAAGGGCGTTGGGAAGAGGCGCTGAAAGCCGCACGGAGTCGCGTTGGTGGAGAAACAGATTCTCATCCTATGGATATGGAGTCTCCGATGGCTATTGCTCTGATGTCCTCGCCGAGAAATGAAAACTCTAAACCTTCTCCAGAGATTTTATCTCAAGTGGCTCAAGATGCGGTCATTCGTGCACGTCTGCACTGGGAGCGGAATCTCGCTTTTCTCGCTACGATTGGAGCCAATGCCCCATTCGTAGGGCTTTTCGGGACGGTTCTTGGGATCATAAAAGCTTTTCATGATCTTTCGCAGCAGGTCGGGACCGGTGTCCAAGGAGTGACTGCGGGTGTTGCAGAGGCTCTGATTGCAACCGCAATTGGAATTTTAGTTGCGATTCCCGCGGTCGTCGCTTTTAATCTTTTTCAACGCCGAGTCAAGTCCGCCGTTGCTGAAGCAGAGGCACTCAAAAGCTTTCTTATCGGAAAAATGGCGGAATAATGGCAGCCCATTCGTTTGATCCGGACCAGGGAGACGATTTGATCGCGGGGATCAATGTCACTCCCTTAGTCGACGTGGTTCTGGTTTTGCTGGTGATCTTTTTAATGACCGCGCCTGTGATTTATCAGTCCGCAATCAAGGTGCAGCTTCCTAAGGCAAAATCGGGAGAACAGGGCGAAAAATCTCCGTTTCGGTTTACTATTACAAAGGATGGAAAAATCCTTTGGGATAAGGAATCGATGGATTGGGATGCTTTAGGGAAAAAACTCAGTACGCTCGGAAGCCAGGCGGCTGAGCAGACCGCAGTGATCAGTGCTGACGAAGCCACTGCACACGGGGTGGTGGTGAGACTCATGGACACGCTCCGACAAGCGGGCTTAGTCCGCTTTGCACTCAGTGTGGAAATTCCTGCTCAATAAAAATTTCTAACTTCAGTGGCAACTATTACACGACGAATCTTTCTTTTTGGGACGGAGGCGCATCGCCCATTTCACCTGTCCATGTCGTAGGAGCCAGATGGCAACGGATTCCGCCAAAACAGTGCGATAAAATTTTCTGAAAACCATCCAGGTTGCGATGGCCACGATGGCATAGGCAATCCAGTCTTGAGTTATTTTTA
>JAHFAC010000143.1 GCA_023250755.1 Bacteriovoracaceae bacterium
CGCTGTTCCAGGACTTCCGCTGATGGAGGCCATTCGGTGCTTATCGCTCCACGCGACAAGTTCTGCGGGGTAATCGCTGCCATCGTGCTTCTTCTCCCCGCGAAAGCTAAAGCCTTTGACCCATTCACCGTGATGGCAGTCGTCGGTACCGGTATCTCCGTCGTTTCCAGTATTGTCGATACCGCTTCTGATGCCGCCGGTACCGTTGATGCCTTTAGCGAACTCTTTTCGGAGATGGATGCGGGTGACGCGAATCACGGCCAAGCGCTTACTGCACAATTGCGGGAGATTGAGAGCCTTGCCCACGAAGCGGGTTACACGAAGGAAGAGGTGCAGAGTCTTCTTGAGACGGACCGAAACGAAGTTAAAAGCCTCACAGTAGTCATTCGAAAACTAACGCGTGCCATCCAAACGGGAAAGCGCATCACCAAACTTATCTCTAAACTTGAAAAAAAGGCAGCCGCCGCTCAAATCGAAACGGCTGAAATCGAAAAGCAGCAGCTTCGCGTCCAGTACCGCCTTCTCACCGAGCAGATGAAAGAACACCTTCAAGATAAGAAGAAAGAGCTTGAGCGGGAACTCGAAAAGAAAAAGCAAATCGAGCTTCACCAAAAAGAGATTAGACTTCGCGGTGGCCGTGTCTACGGTCGAACTGGCATCTACAGCTTTCCCAAAACGGACCCCGTTCTGGAAAAAGCACTGCAATTTGCCAAGAAACTGCGCCCCCCGTTTCTGGGGCTCACCCTTCTGGTCTTTCTCCTACGCATTATCTTTTACCAATTTGGATTATCGGGTAGCTACAAGTACGGCACTCTCGTCCGAGAAACACTGCTGTGTTTTCTATTGATGGCGGTCTTTCCGGAGCTCGTGCAGGGGATGTTGAGTCTTTCCCAAGCCATCGCCAACCAAATCGGTAAAGGGCACTTACAAGAACTGACCCAACCGCAACCGCTTCCCACGGCTTCGCTTTGGAAGTCGTGGGAGCTTTACCTTTTTTGGGCTTCATCTTGGGTACGCTACTTATTTTTCCTCGTCTGCGATTTTTGCTTTAACTTTGGCCTCACCTTTTTGGTTGTCCTTTTTCCGCTCGTAATTTTCGTAAGCCAGATGCTGGGGCTATCCTTCGTCTGGCCCCTCTTTCTCGCCTCGTTCCTCATCCTCACCTTGTGGCCCGTCTTTTGGAACACCGTCGGAATCTTGGCTCAGGAACTATGGAACATGGAGCCACAAAATCTCTCTGACCAGCTTAAGACCCTACTCTTCTCAGCGCTGCAGTTCGTCTCGCCCTTTGTCATGATGCGAGTGTTTAAAGGGCACAGTGTCGGTGACTCGGTCACTCACGCAACCCAAGCCACCACACGAGTACTTACGTCGGGGGTCAACCACGTGCGAGGAGCTTATGCCGGGGCCACCGGCTCTACGACTACCGGAGGCTCGATAACGGGTAGAGTACTCGGCGCGACTGCTACGTACCCTGCCCGACAACTCACCTCTCGCGCTTTAGCAGGTCACTCGCGCTACCAACAAAACCTGGCGCAACAAAAGGAATCAAACTCACTCCTCATGCCAAATCGCAATGAGGCAATGAAGCAAGCGCTGCTAGGAGCCACCTTCAACGAACGAAAAATACCCGAAAGAAATTCCAATCACGCTGGGCGCTTTCTCCGAGGCTTTACCCCCGCGACCACTCAATCCCCGCCGTATCAACGCCGGCCCTTCCAAGGACAAAGAAGATGATCCAAAACCTACGCCCCAGATCCTTGTATCAATGCATGAAGGGAATCCTCATTGCGGGAGTAACCGGCTGGGCGCTCATTGCGACGATTCTTTTACTCAAGTTCCAACCGCAAACCCTTCTCATCGGCATTGATCAGTACGGCGCAAGACTCATCACGACGGAGGATGACCGGCTCTTGCGAGTCGAGAAGGAAAACTTCATCAAGCGCTACCTCCATCACGCCTACACCTACACGTCTCAGGATTTCGAAGGCCGTATGAGTCAGGCAGGAGACTTGATGACCCAACACCTATGGGAGGAAAAGAAGAAGGAATTCTCCCGCATCGCCCGAGAAATGAAAACTCAAGAACTCACCCAAACCACAACCCTTCAAGAGTTGCGGCAAGTCGATCCGGAGAACTTCGAAGCCGACCTTCAAATCAAAACCAAAACCCGGCTCCAAGAAGCCACGACACGCCTACGGGTGGGCTTAAAAATCAAACGAACCACGCGCACAAAACAAAACCCCTACCCCTATGAGGTCGAAAGCTATGCCGAACAGGTTATTTGAACTTTCGATGATTTTTTTATGCATCAAGGTTTTTGCCGCACCAGCCCCTACCCAACCATCGCCACCTCGTCGAATCTCTTCGAAGGTCGTGGATCTGGGCCGAGTGCAGCCCATCTACATGGTGGCCGGGATGGCGACCCTTATCGAACTCCCCGGACCGGTCACTGGCATCCGTACCGGAAACCCGGATGACCTGCAGTACTTTAGGCCCCAAACGCCTGAGAACGAAGTCACGCTCATTTTAAAAAATGCCAAGGCACAACCTACGAACCTCATCTTGCGATCGGGCAAAAAGAAGTACGTCTTCGACATCGTTCCTTCACGGCACGTCCACCAAGATACCGTCGAGGTTGTGGGAGCGTTCGGTGGTCCCGAGCTTGAAGAGAGTGAAGCCGTACTCCTCGATTCGAGCGAACTACCTGGGAAGAAGGGGAACCCTAAGTGATCTCTCGATGGATGGTTTTGTGTTGGGTCGTGACAGTGAACGTGTGGGCCGCCCCACGACCGCAGGGGACTACCACCTGCTCCGGCACCAGTTGTAACTATGTCGATGTTCCCTTGGGGGTAGAACCAAAACAAAGTGCCACACTAGTAACCCCCGAGAAAACCGCCAAAAATGCCACGAGCACCGCGTTAAATGAACCCTCCCCACCACAGCCCTCCCCTACAAAACCAAAAACGCACCGACGGCCTTTATCGGCGGAAAAAAGAATATCTACCGTAGCGATCGCAAACGGGATCCTCACCAATCTTCCCGTTTATTACCAAGGTGTCGATCGCACACACTTTGAAGCCTCAGAGTCCGTGGTCTTTGTCCCCAAAAGTGCGAATCCCAAAATCGAAGGCCTGACTTCTGGCGATGTGTTGCACGCTGTTATCGAACAATCCTTAAAAGCCTCGCCCTCAGTTCCAACTCCCCTACGTGCGCTTATCACCTCGGGTAAATTCAAAGGGGGCTACCTTGTCGGAGAGGCCACACTCGAGAGGGAGCTAAAACGTATTCTGCTGACCTTCACCAAACTTCGCACCCAAGCTCGAGTGGTTTACACGGTGCAAGCGACGGGGCTTTCACCTTCCGGCCAAGTCGGGCTTGAAGGCGAGTACCACACCGAGACCGGTAAATTTTTCATTGCCGAACTTGCAGCGGCGACTGCCGCCGGGATCGCCGACAGCACAATCTCACGCCAACAAACTCCCTTTGGCGGCTACGTCCAAGAGCCGTCCCTTTCCAATTCCGCAAAGCAAGGAGCCGTCACTGCCCTCTCACGCACCGCGGATCGAATCGCTGAAAAAGTGAGATCGGCGCCCGAGTGGACTGAAGTCCCGGGCTATCAGGAAATTCAGATCATCATCCAAGACGAACCCACGGAAAGAGGCTAATCGTGATGACTCCCTACGAAAAAACGACTTCCGAAATAGGGAATGAGATAAAGAATATAGTAGGGAGTGAATTAATTTCTGATTCCCTATCTCATTCCCCATCTGACTCCCCACCTTTTCAATCGCAAGCCCTTGATTCCACATCGAAAGAAAAAAATGGGGAGTCTCATTTTCAAAGTCCGAGAAGCCGCTTCCGGCAGGAGACCCCACCCTCTCAACGAAACTCGGGAGAGAGTGGGGTCTCCTGCCTACAGCGGCAAGAAATCAGCAAACAGACAAGACTGACTGAGAGGGATCTTACTCTTCTATCCTGGGTGTGTGATCAAGGGGCCATGACAGTGAATCAGATTTGGAAAGCGGTATTCCAAGGGAAAAAATCAACAGCCATAAAATATGGATTCCATAGGGTACATGCATTGGAAAAGGAGGGGTTTCTCAAATCCATGAGAACGCCTGTGATGAGGGAACGGTTTTTGATCGGAACGCCACTTACCGGAGAAGCGCTGTGGCACCATGTAAAAAGTTCCGTTAGACTTCACGCCCCACCCATCACTGAACTCATCCACACCCACATGTTGACCGAGCTTAGGATCCTCATCCAAGCCTCCGGCAAATGCCAGGAGTGGAGGTCCGAACGGCCACTATTACACGGAAACTTTCTCCCTCCTGAGCGGTTTCGTGAACATGTCCCTGATGCACTTTGGATCAACCGCACCGGAACCAGGATCTTCATCGAATATGAAAGAGCGAGAAAGAATGGCCCCAGGCTTCGAAGAAAAGTGGAAGCCTATGACCGAGAAATGAGTCGGGTGGATCGCGTTATGGATCACGTCCTGTGGATTGGCGAAGCAGCCCGAGTGCCAGAACTGAAACGAGCCATTGGAACCAAATCCAACCACACCGTCCGTACCCTAACGCAACTTCAGGAGGAACTTACGTAATGGAAAAAGCGACTCAGAAAGATGATTCACGTCCCGAACTCGTGGTTTATGCCGCAATGGCGCTGATGGGGATCATTGTTGTTGTGAAGTACCTACCTATGCTCTTTCTAGGCTTTGGCATGGGATTATCGCTTTATACCACGAAGACACCGGACTCTCCCTTACGTTGGACCCGGGACTTTCTCTATACGGCGATCTTCTTTTCGCTTGTCCTTTTCCTTCTCGTGGGTCACCCCATTTATCTCGATGATTCCTTTCCTGGGATCCTATCCTTCTTCGAATGGTTTCAGTCTTTGACCCTTTATTGCGTGCGGTTTTGGAATCACCATCTACCTTCTTTCACACCGGGACTTAGGGTGAAAGAATTGTGGCCGGCTGATGTAACGCGCTATATCTGGGTTTCACTCTACTCAGGCGTGGCCACGGCTCTTCTTATTTGGGGAATCGAGTTATTTGGAAAATATGAACCCATTACAAACACCGTCTTTCACAAAGTAGGACGAACCCCGGCCAGACTCATCTCAAAAATAGTAACGTTTCTCTTCACACGCTGGGCGATTGCAACTGCTGCCTGCGACCTAAAAGGGTTTTCTTACATTGCGATCGGCGCTGCCGGATTTGGAACGGTAGCTTTCCTTCTTAAATACATCCCTTACATCGATCTTCAGTGGTTTTTGCTTACGATCATCAGTCTTCCGACCCTAGGCATACTCTTTGGACTGCTGCTCCGCGTGTTGCCGAAGGGGGTATTGCTCAATGGCAAAAATTCTCGTTCCACGACCGGTTTTTTTCTGGGCCATACTTTAAACGGGACTCCTTTTTCCCTCACCGAAGCAAACTTAGGCTCACACCTAGAGTTCGTCGCACCCACAGGAAGTGGCA
>JAHFAC010000144.1 GCA_023250755.1 Bacteriovoracaceae bacterium
TGGAAACGGAAGTTTTGAGGCCGGAGGCCTCAATAGAGAAGACGCTTTCATGCTTTTTTTCAGCAGCCGAGGCCCAACAGCGGCGGGTGGCTTCAAGCCCAATGTTGTTGCTCCTGGTACTGAGTTGAGCTCCATTCAACTCAATTCTGCTCCTGGGCAAAGAAGCGGTTTAGATGTCTATTGGGGGACTTCGATGTCGGCACCTACTACGACAGGTGCCTATGCTTTGTTTCTCGATGCGATTAAAAAATACAATAAAACTCATCCAGACCAGCCTTTGTCGACCCATGCCCTTGTCCTCAGGCAAGTCTTGATTGAATCAGCGCGACCTTTTGATGTGAGTCGCTTTGATCTTCAAACAGGAGAGAGGCGTGAGGGGCAGTATACCTGGATTGATCAGGGCACTGGGATGATCGATCTTGTCGCAGCTTGGAAGAAACTTTTTGAGGTTCGAGATTCTTTGCCTACGCCGGCTCTCGAGCTCAACGGCAAACCTGTTGAGTTGGATTATCAGGTGGTCGTTTCAACCCAAGGTCCTAATGGGATTGCGTATGATGGCAGCCGTGCTGCTGCGAAAGGCACTCCTGCATTTGGAACGGGTCTTTATCTCGATTTCAAGGGCACTGAAATTTTGCGTAAGGCTTTTATCTTGCGACGCTTGCCTGAAAATTTAGCCTCTGGTTCCGAGGCAGGCCAGCTTCAGGGTAAGCTGGTACAGACTCAAGATCAGTTTATTTTGAAGACCGTGATTTACGGATCGAACAAAGCCTGGATCAAGGCTGGTGTTCTGGATCAAGTGACTTGCGCGGATTCACCCACCTCTCGACTGACAGTGATTGGCAGTGGCGCTGCAATCACTGTAAATGAGGATGGGACGGGTGCTGTTCAGCCCCAACAGGAGAGCACGCTCTTTGTTTGCATCAACCGAGACTTAGTGGCGAATGAACTGTCACCTGGAGACCATGGCGCATTGATTTCTGCTTATCGAGTGGTGGAGGGAGTAACTTCTCCCATCGCTTCATTTACGTTGCCGATTTATTTAACGGTGCCTCACAAGACTTTACAGGGATCGACAAGGTATGCGGTTGAGCGGACCGTGAGTAGTTTTGGAGTGAGTCGCAATTATATTGCTGTTCCCCAGGGTACCAGTGTTCTCGAGATGACTCTCGAAGTACCGGCACCGAAGGTAACCCGAGAGGGACGCTTGGCTCCTGGCGAAGAGTGCTCGGGGGTTGAGTTGATGGCTTTAGAGGGCGCTAATACGGTCGCACCCTTTAAATCCCGTAAAGAAGCTCGGATTTCTAATTGTACGGAGCAGGGCAAACCGATTTTAGACGAAAAATCAAGACGTATTACCCTCGTCCGAGTGAATCCAAATCCCGGAGTTTGGGATTTGCACGTTTTTGGCCAATATCGCTATTCTAAATCTCTCTACAAACTGAAAGTAGACTATCTAACCGGTCTAGCGAGTATCCAGAAAATCACAGGTCCCCTTGCGGCATTGACCGGTAATTTCTCTTGGACTGTGAAGGAGACGTCCGTTCCTGTTCAACCGAGCAGTGAAAAGAGCGCTCTGGTGATTGACGGTCTCTTCAGTACCGTGGGTTCACAAGTGGTCAAAGACTCTCAGGTGATTGTCGAAGGTCCTCTTGGAGTTTTACGCCACTACCCCGTGGATGCCCGAACCGTGACTGTGACGACTGGCAACTCCCCAGGCAACGATATCGATCTAACGATCTTAGAGTGTGCAGGCTCCGCTGTTTCTGCAGACGATGTAAGCTGTAAGAGTGTGGGGACGAGTGGGGGGTCTACTGACGAGGAGAGCATGGCTTTTCGCGTGAAGGCCGGCAAGGCTTATGCGGTTCGAGTGGATGGTTACAATATTGTTGATGAAGGAAAGTTTAGCTCCACCGAGCGTATTGCCTTTACCCCCGAGAAGAGTGCTGCCGTGGTTTTAGGCGCAGGTCCTGTGTATACGGTTCAATATTCGATGACGCCTGAGCAGTTGAGTGTGAGCAAACTGGTAAAGAGTGAGCTCTTTATTTCAGGAAAATGTACGATCGTAGGCTCCTTTACGCTTCGCTCGGAGGATTGGCTATCCCTGGTCTCAGTTCCGGTGGAAATTAAGAACGCCCTTTAGTTAGTTAATGAACTTCGGGTGACATGAGGATGAGGGGTTCGTTCTGGTGATCGGATTGAACTTTCATTGCCGGGTTGGTTTTTTTGAAGGCGGACTCTTTTGCGGTCCTGAAGGGGATGGGCTTGCTGGTTGAGTAGAGTGAGCCTTCGATGGAGCAACTTACGTCGACTACCGCGTATCCTGCAGTTTCATTGGGTACTCGCACTGTGACACTGTGAATATGGGGTTGCCCCATTTTTCCCTGTGCCAAATGTTTTTCGATTTCACCCATCACAACCACGCCATCGAGTCCACGGATCTTTGTTGTCAGGTCCATGCAGTCCCTTTCTGGAGTCACTTGCACCTGGAGATCTAAGTTGGCATTAGGCGAGACCACCTCATCTAAATTACTTTGAATTAAAAAGGGGGGCTGGGGTTTTCCGCCATTCCAAGGAATGCCCGGATGTTTTTTTTGAACTGGTTTTTTAGCAGACAGAGATTTCGCCGAAAAAGAAAAAGAGAAGGCAAGAACAAGGCTCAGGCTGGCTGTCATAAGGGATATTCGGAGTTTTTTAAACTTCATCATGTCATTTCGCTCCTGGTCTCTTGTGGAAACCCATTTAAGGGCCTCCTACTGTGATGGTCCAGCTGGGGGCTTGGGTTGATGTGGGACTTTCTACTTGAATGAGATAAGTTTCGGCAAAGGATGTATTGAAAGTCACCGAGGGGCAGCCTGATCCGTCTTCATTCACCGCGATTTTAGTCCCATTATGATAAACATAAATATCAATTGCATCGGTGCTGCAGCTGATCCCGCCGCCTAAATTTGAGAATGAAACGGTCAGCGGTGTTCCGTTGCCTTGGATTCGGTACCACCTCACTGCGCCAAATTTATTGAAAGGAAAAGAATATCCTCCAAAATTGACCTGATCATGAGGGGTGGGGTTATTGACTCCCCAGCCCAGTGTTCGATAAAGGGACCAAAAAGAGGCAGGAAAGGCACTTCCCGACCCTTGACGGTATTTTCTTGGTGAAGGGCAAGTTGAGCAGATCTGTGAGCCGATGTCATTGTCAGAATCAAATGGATCTGCGACATCGCTCACCCCAGTGCAGTTTCCTACGCAAAGTGAATTGTAGGGCAAGGCGATGGAGTTGCTCCAAAGCCCCTGGAGATTTTCCGCTGCTCCACCAAACTGTTGATTGTAATAAGCAGCGAAGGACTGAAGTGTGGTGAATGCCGGTGAAGTTTTGTGGAAGTTTTGCAAAATCGCGTGGATTCGGTCAAATAAACCACTCTGGGATGTCGAATCTCGATTTTCATAAAGGGACCAGAGAAAAAATTGAACGCTATTTTCACTGTAGATCCCCCGATCATCTCCTGTGGGGGTCTGGTCTACGCGAATTCTAAAACCGCTGCTTTGTGTATTTCCATTCGTATCGACATAAACGGGATCATTGAAGGTCATTCCAGAAATCGCATTTCCAAACCCCTCGCTGAAGGCGACGGTGGGAGAGAGTGAGTCACCCAGCGCATGCTGACCCCCTGTTGAATCGGACCGGTAAAGAGTGTTTTCGAGATAATGGCCGAACTCGTGCGCAATCACGTGATCGTCAAACTCGTCAGTATCGACGTTTTCTTGGCCTGAAATATACAAATTAGGGCCATCGTTCTCAACCGTAAAATGGGAGGTAGTAATACGTCCGGTAGATTTATCTCCTTCTTGTGAGATATTGTTTGCGCTCCAGTTGATAAAGAGCCTTGGGAAAATCAAGTCCGCCTTTCCCTGACAGGCGAGTTCCAGTTCAGAAATCACCGTATCTAAGATGGCAAAGGGCGCGGCAGCCCGATTGGTGTAAGTGGAGCCGCTCATGGTGAGGGGCGCTCGCAAATTTGCAGAGCCTGTGTTTGTGCTAAATGAATTTGGGCTATCCATTGCAAAGCTTGCTTTTCCTTGAGTGTTGTCAACGACGCGAATATCCCAAGAGGCACCGTTGCAGTTGTTGGGCAAAATCCCATCGGGTTGATAATGACTCGCAAAGAGGCTGGTTCTTACACGGACGGTCACTGTTTTGCCGAGAGCGACATTCAGCGCGTATTGGCCCAAATCATTGGTGGTTGTTTCAACAATTGGAACACCATTCTCAAGCGCTTGAACTACGACTCTGCGAGCGGGACGGATTGTTTTTGCATCATATCCGAGTTTAGGCCCGACCTCAGTCAGCCCGTCTTGAGCAGGGACGTAATCATAAGTGATTGTTCCTGACACGATAAAACAATTTGGACAAGGTGACGAAATGGGGAGAGGGGATGAGGTGGGGCCAGGTGACGGAGTGAGAGTTGGAGTGGGGCTCGGTGTGGGTGTAAAATTTCCGGTGTTGAAAATAATGGGACGAGTTGGTGTGGGTGAAGGTTGAGCATTCTCGGCGACACGAAACGAGTTGTCACAGCCGATCAGTAAAAATAAAAAAGTAATTCGAACTGCAGAGGCCAGCTGCAGAAGTGGAGTGTTTTTTCTGAAAAATGAGATCAAGGAGAGCCCCTTATCTCCCGTTCGTCCCTGAATCGAGTCGCAGCATTAAACTATAGTAAAATTATAAGGTATTTTGTGGGGGTTTCAATAAAAAAATACATAAATAGTCAGGTATTTATAGAGAGAAATACTATTAAAAACAATAGGTTCAGACAAGTCGCTTGCAAGGACCTCCAAGTAGGGCTAAGTTTTGTAGGTCAGCAAAAAAGGGGGATGTCCATGTTTCTACTGACTTTATTGAGTCTTGCTCTGACTTCGATTTCATCTGCTCAAGTCAGTGGCTATAAAGGCGCGGTGATTCTTGTTCCGGGTACCGTAAACTCCTATGTCCCAGGGAGCATCAGTCGATCGGATGTCGATCATCGCTGGGAACTCACCCCCTACTTCAGCGGGGCGATTCTCGAGGCGATTCGGAACAAAGGCTATGCGATTTATGTGGTTCGCGGCCTCAGTCCGTTTGGAGAATTTGAGTCAAACGGCGATGTGGTTTTTCGTGAGATGACGAAATGGTACGATGATACGTTTGGAGAAGGAGCACAGGTTCCCGTAACCTTATTGGGTCACAGCGCGGGAGGATTTTACTCACTTCATGCCATGAGCTTAAATCCCCATCTTCCTGTAAAAAACGTCATCCTATTTTCCTCTCCCCTCAATGGTGCGGATTTAGCCAATTACGTTTTAGATCATCGTCTGATAGAAAAAGGCGGAGACTTGATTGAAGGGCTGTCCAAATTCATAGATGTTCGGGGGTTAGTTGGATTGACAAGCCGGCATGTCGAAGCCTTTTTGGCTCGTACAAAAATTGCGAAGAAAATCCGTATTTTCTCTGTAGCAGG
>JAHFAC010000145.1 GCA_023250755.1 Bacteriovoracaceae bacterium
ATTGAGGGAGGAGCCAGAACCCTGAGTCGTCCAGGCTTGGTTGAGCGCGCTCATCTCGGTACCTTGGTTTTATCGAATATTGAAAAATTGGCGCGAAAATGCCAACCCAACCTCTCTAAGGTTTTGCGAGAAGAAAAATTACAGCGCACAGGGGGAAGTCGGTTTTATGCCGTCAATGTACGCATCATCGCGACTTCGCAAAAGCGGGAAGTGACGGATTCACAGGCCCAAGAAGGGCTCCGCTGGGACCTCTATGATTTGCTCAATGAAAATCTGATTGACGTTCCTTCTTTGAAAGACCGTCCTGAGGACATCCCTGTCTTGACCGCTGCGACTGCCAAGCGAGTCGGTATCGCACTGGGAAAAACGATCGAAAAAATCGACAAGGCCGTCGTGGATGGGCTCCAGACTTATGACTTTCCTGGAAATTTGCGTGAGCTGACCGCGATCGTCGAGGCGGCTGTGATTCGTTGCAATGGGACCGAGCTTAAGCTTGAGCACTTTGCCTTTCCGCTCGCCAGGGGATAAAAATGCTCCATCTGCGAAATAAAGTCACCGCACTTTTCTTGCCTGTAGTGATTGCGGGGATATTGGGCAGCACTATTTTTACAACTCAAATTTTCATCTCCGATAAGCGAAATTACATTATGGAGTTGAATTCGATTACAGCGCCCAATGTGGCTTCTGCGATCGAAAAGCACCTGGATTATCTGCAAGACCAGATCTCATTGCTTGACGCGATTCTTGAGCGCTCTCAGAGTTCGACGGGGTTGCTTCGTTCAGCCTTTGAAAAACTTCATGGGGTGGAACAAATTGACGTTTATCAGAAAAAGACTCTGCTTGTAACACTCTCATCATCGATGTCGAGACAGGCCTATGGAGCTTTGCAACCTGATTTTTTTGATTCGAAGAGGGGAAAATCAGAGCGCCGCTTGGTGGGGCTGGTTCAGAAACAAAGTCCAAGCAAACCTAGCAAGATGATCCTCTTTATCTCATCGAGTAGATCTCGAAATGATGCCACTCGGGATTACGTTGCATGGATAAAGCCTGAGCTGTTCCAAGAGCATTTTGAGTTGGCAAGGTCGCTTTCGATTGCACTCATGGATTCTGAAGGACGCACTTTAGTGAGTACCGGTTCAGAGGGGTTGTTTTCAGAGTATCAAGGGGGCATGCAAGAAGGAGTCATGGCCCGTGAAATTGATCTTCCCGATGGTTCTCGCGCAATTGCTGCAGTGGCGCCCATTCTACATACGGGAGGGGCTTATATCGTAGTCCACGCATCCTTGGATCAAGCCTCTAAAATGGTGAAAAAAATTCTGCTCGATTCAGCGCCCTTTATCCTGGCAATCCTTTTTTTTGCGGGGGTCTTGGCATTTTTATTCTCCGCTCATTTGGCGCATCCCATTGAGGAGTTGACTCAAGCGACTGCGAGGGTTGCCAGTGGTGATTGGAAGGTTCAGCTCCGAAGTCGATCCCGCGATGAGATCGGAAAATTGGTGACCGCTTTTTCTAAAATGGGCCAGGAGCTGGAGAATCGTGAAGAAGAAATTAAGCGTGCGAATGGTGAGCTAGTCAAATCCGAACGCCTAGCGGTACTTGGAAAGTTCAGTGCCGGCATCGCTCATGAAGTCAAAAACCCTTTGAGCTCGATCCTGGGGTATGCCCAGCTGATCCAGAGAAAGCTGGGGGTGGCAGCAGATCCCAGTGTTCCCCAGTACGTAGGGTACATCATTGACGAGACCCGCAGGGCAAGCAAAATTATCACGGATCTCCTCATGTTTGCTCGGCAAAAACCGCCAGTTTTGACTTCAATCAGAGTGAGTGATGTTTTGCAACATGCTTATGAAATGCTTTCGCCGCAGGCAGCAAATTTTGGAGCTGAGTTGAAGTTAGAAATAAAGGACGGTGAGATTCAGGCGAATCTTGACAAGGATCAGATCTTTCAAGTCTTGCTTAATCTCATAACCAATTCTTTCCATGCGATGGAGTCAAATCCAATGGATCTCCCCAAACAAGTCCAACTCGGTTTAGAGAGAGAAGGGGGCGATGCCGTCATTTCGGTGAGTGATTCAGGATGAGGGATTCAGCAGCAGCATCTGCCTAAACTTTTTGAGCCATTTTTTTCCACCAAAGAAGTAGGGAAGGGGAGTGGTTTAGGATTGTCCCTCTGTCATGGAATTATTTCTCAGCATAACGGAAAGATCGAAGTTTCATCAGAAATCGAAAAAGGAACCACATTTCTAATCCGATTGGCCGCAGTTTCTACGCCGAAAGGGGGCAGCTCTTAAGCTGCCCCCTTTTTGGAGTGGATCAGAATGACGGATGCAGGCCTATTGCGAGACGGCAGTGTGAACATCTGTTTCGTTGTGAAAGCGGATCGAGGTCGCTTCATCAGCTTTCAAGTCGCCGGCTGTCGCGTGGGCATCGAAGCTGGCTTGAATTCCGGTAGCTCTTGAAATCGGAAAGCCTGTCAGCTGACAGTTTAATGAATCATCAACCTGGATTGAGCCATCCACGGGGTTGACGCAAGCGTTGAGATCAGAGATCGCTGCACCATTGTCCGCTTGTTGTCCCAGGTATCCAACGCTGACTGCAACGGATTGCCTTTCGGCATCCACGGGTGAGCCAGAGGCTAAGAATTGGAAGTTCTGCTGAAAGTGGCTTGCGGCAGAAGTCCCATAGTGACTGAGGAGGTAGCCTTTCTTGGCCTTGCCATCGATGAAGATTCTCTCCAACTCATTTCCGGAGTCGGCAGAGAATCCCTGTGAGAGGTATTCAAAACGAAGCACGTCTTTGACCCGATCATAGTCCACTAAGGTACGTGAAGCAAAGTTACGTGAATCCGAGACTTGAGCCTCGATCGTGGCGACTCGGATCGCTTCAGAGTCCATTTTTAGATAAAAAGTGAACGGATTCTCCATTCCCTCCATATTGATGATGATCTGCTTGGAGTAGACCGCAGTGCTAGCAGGCTCTTGTACTGCAATGGTCAAACTCATTTCGCGTTCCTCGCCCACATCTTCAAAACCACACCGACGAGCGACTTCTGAACCGGCTCGCAGGGTGAGTTGGGCTTGGTAAATGCCGTCCTTCGGCATTCCGTTCTCGTCTTTTTCTTTGATCATGAAGTCCAGAGCGCAGAGAATCCGGACTGCGTTTTTGAAGCGCCCAAATACGGTGATGTTCGCTCCGTTGGGATTGGTGAACTTCGGATCCATGGCTTGTCCGATCTGTTCTTTGATCGAGACTTGTTTCCAACCCAAGCCATTGATGGTGCCTGGTGTTTCCCATGCCGACTGCAGAGATCTCAGCGTCGAGCCCCCTTTGTCGGAGATTTGCAGAGCTTGACGCGAAGAAGGGTTTGCTTCTGGGTTTCCAATTAAGCTTGCACCTTCCATTTTTACCTGAACGGTATCTAATGAGTCTGCGATGCCAGTTGAAGATGAGCTTTCTGGTTCTTTTTTGAGCTTGGCGCATCCACTCGACCAAACGAGTGCTGTTGCTAAAAGTACGAGTGAGGTGACCAGAGGTTTCAGACCACCTAGTTCTTTTCTAATTTGATTGACGATCTTCATACATTCTCCTTTGTTTTAAGCAGTGCCGAACCGTTCGGCGCTTGCCTGCTAAGAGAGCATGAATAGGGCCAGGGGATCAGCAGAGTGATCTGCTTGAAATGATTGAAAGGAGGAGTGTGTCAGAGATGACTTTTCTTGCTGGAATTTCAGCACTGTTTGGAAAACTGCTAGGAAGTGGGCAGATTCCCCATCTTGATCAGGTCGGGGTAAAAAAGCTGATTGAGAAGGATACGTTGGGCAAGGGCACCAAAAAGTCGGGAGCGCCAGTGAGAGGTATGGGCGAGGAGAGATCCCTGAATCAGGGTGCCTGAGCCCTCAGGAATCCATTTAATTTTCCACTCTAATCGATCAAAGAGCGTTGTAAGGCGTCCACTTGAATCCTCGAGGAGTGCAAGATGTAAAAAACGGCCGGGATCGTATTCGAGTACCGAAAGGAGCACCTCGAATTTTTTCCAAGGACGATTGGGTGGAACCAGTTTGAGGCGCACTTGCATTTTAGCTTGGAGTTTTTGCGTAGAAAGCTCTTTTCGACTGGAGTCCATCGCTTTGGCTTCAGACAGGCTGTAATGCCACTTTGGCCATTGAGAGAGGTTGGCGATGAAAGGCTCAAAATGATCGATCGAAAACTGAGAAACCACTTCACGCGTAAAGGTGAGCTCTCGATCAGGACCCTGTGCCAGAGCCGCACAATAAAGGGTGATTGAGCCGAAGGCTAATACGAAGAGTCCGCCCCAGAAACCTCGGCGTTTGGACGTGGATTGCATATTTGTGTTCAGATAACTTCTTCTTGAGGATGTGTCAATCTTGGTGGTAATCCCCTAAGTGCGATGGATTCAAGAGACAGCGTCACCCCAACAGTAATTTCTGAAACGCCGCCTTGGCTCGTTGTCGCAAAACCAGCAGGCTGGCTGACCATCCCCGGGCGGGATAACAGCTCTGTTCTGCAAGCATGGGTGCAATCTCATTTCGGAAAAGTCTGGGTGGTTCATCGACTCGATCGGGATACGAGCGGTGTTCTCCTTTTCGCTCGGACAGCCCAGGCTCATCGTCTTGCCAATACCTGGTTTCAGAAGCATGAAGTGAAGAAAATTTATGAATGCTTAGCTCATGGGATACCTGCCATGCCTGTTTTTAAAATCCAACGAGCGGTTTCTTCGATGCCCTCGATCACTCAGGTCGAGGTGCTTAAGTCCTGTTCCATAGGATTTTTGGCTCAAGTGCGACCCATCACCGGTCGACGGCATCAAATTAGGATTCACCTTTCTAAAGAGGGATTTCCGCTTTGGGGAGACGCAGAATATGGAGGAAAAACTGAGATCCAGTTTGGGTCCAATATTTTAAAAATCAATCGAGTCGCTTTGCATGCCCGCTCCCTTGAACTGCCGAGTGGGGATCGGTTTGAGGCGCCCTGGCCCGATGATTTCAAAGGCTGGGTTGAGGGATTGCGCCGTGCTTGAACTAGAGCAGGCCTGGCACTGGCGTGAAGAGCGTGGAATTTTGGCGCAAGGTCAGGCTGTTCGGGTTTTTCATGGTCCTGGAGAGAACGGTGGAACGGCTCTGCGGGATTTAGCTATCGATCGTTTTGGCGATCATTATTGGATTACGACTTGGAAGGCTGGGCTTGATTTATCTCGGGTGATTATTTTTTTAAAATCTAAAAATGCCCACTCTGCTGTTTTAATGCATCGTCCGGAGCGAGGTTTGTCCGAAGAATCCAAAGCTCTTTTTGGAAATCCTCCCCTAAATGGATTTGAAATCAAAGAGAACAGCGCAAAATTTATGATTCGACTTTTGGGTGGCCGGCACCCAGGTCTTTTTTTGGATCATGAGCCGCTCAGGCGGTGGCTGTCGCAAAGTTCACAGGGTTGGCGTGTTTTGAATACTTTT
>JAHFAC010000146.1 GCA_023250755.1 Bacteriovoracaceae bacterium
GGCAAAAAGCCCAGTTCTTATTTTTGCTAAAAATGGTTTCATATGAGATCCCCCCTTGATTAATGAACGATTGAACCAGACGTCTAAAGATTTGTATAGCGATTTTTTAGATTGACGCAGCAACACTGATGACCAAGCCCTTTTACTTCAAGGGCCATAACTGAGAAGTGCCAGGAGCTCGTCCAACCAGCAAGGTTCCACTTACGACGGCAAGCGGCAAGGAAAAACTAGAAATCAAGGGAATCGAAAAAAGAAAAGAAAATACGAGACCAAAGCCCAAACAGGAAAAAAAATGCCTCCAAAGAAAAAAAAGGCCAGCCCTCACTCCCAGGCCCCTACGCGTCTGCGGATAACTGATGTATTGAAAAGTCACCAAAAGAAAGGCCAGGCTAAAAGCAAAGACATTTATAATAGGTACCCAAGACAATAACAGAGCTAAAAGGGTGGCTGCCATTGCTGCCCCTGTTTTTAACAAATCGATTCCGATCAGTTTAAATTTCCCAAGAAATGAAGACGAAGTGACTTTAGAGAGCGGGGGCACCGCCCATTTTTCGGCGTTTTCAGCTAAAAAATCGTTAAAGGGCGACGCAGCAATGCTCGCCACAAAGGAAAAGGTAAATGCGCTGACCAGGAATAGTAAAAATTTGCTGAACAAAAGAAGTCCCATGGCTAACCAACCTTCAGCATTTAAACCATACGCTTGGAGATAATGTAAAATCGACACATGAAGTTCAGACTGTAAAGTCCCGACGAAATATCCGTAAAGTCCGAGAGTCACGCCAATCGGGAGCAAACTCCAAAAAATCAGTGAGGGTGTTGTTAAAATTAGGCGTGCTGCCGTGCCCGGGAGGGTAAAACCAAACCAGAATGATCGAAGCCTTGGAAGAAACCAGCCGGGGAGAGTCATGCAATCACCTTAAAATCATTTTATCCGAAAATCGATGGGTAACTGAAACGTCAAATGACTCTGTTTTTGAAGTTCGGGTGGAAAAGAAAGAAAAGGCGCAGCGGTCTGGACCGCCTGAAGCGCAAGAGCATCGAGCTCTCGATGGCCACTGCTCTCTTGGATACTCACAGCATCCAAGTGTCCATCTTTGTTCACAACTACCGTAAGAAGCGTTCTCCCACTCAAACCTCGCCGCCTCAACGCAAGCGAAAAGTGCACTTGCTCTTGGATGCGCTCACGAAGTTGAAGCAGGTAGTTTTCAGACTTAACGTCAGACGCTCTCCCAGGCTCAGCTCCCGCAGTTAAAACCGAAGAAACGGGAACTAAGCCGTTTTGCCTCCCAAACGGCATGGCTGCGACACTTTGTTTTTTTTCTCCCACCATTTGAATTGGCCAATAGGTCCTGCCCAAAGGTGCCCTTTTAAAAGTCGTGTGAAGAGCGCAAAAAAACACCGCATGAATCAACACGCTCCAGGCAAGGGCAAAATACAAACCTTTTTTCATGGCAATCGCTCAAGCTCGATCACCGAATTACACTGAAACGGGGGACTCTCTCTCAACTCTCGCTCTAGGGTGGTCGCACATTCGAACGCATAATGATGCCCCGGAAGTAAAATTGTACCAGGGTCAAGGCTCTTCAATCGCTGAAGCGTTTGAAACATTTGCTCCGTACTTCCTGTCGGCAAGTCGGTACGTCCACAATCCCGGATAAACACGGTGTCGCCGGTAAAAAGAAAAGAATGACCCTCAGCTCCGGCACGCATCAAGTAACAGCACTCCCCTGCACTATGACCTGGAGTATGTAATACTTTAACATTGAGTGACCCCACTGGAATTTGGTCTCCCTCAGCAACGGCATGAACCACTGCATTTGCTTGAATCTCTTGTCCTAAACGATGTCGGTCTGCCTGATGCAGAAAAATTGAAATTTGAGGCCATCGCTGAATTAAACCAGGAACTCCTGCAATATGATCGTGATGGGTATGAGTTAAAAAGATCCCGCAAAGCTCGAAACCATTTTTTTTAAGCGCATCGAGCGGCAAAGAAAGATCTTCCTGAGGATCCACAATCGCTGATTTTCGAGTGCTCCAGTCCAAAATCAGGTAGACAAAATTCTTGTAATTCCCCAACTCAAATTGAGCAACCGACTCACCTGGGCAAATCCCAAAAGAAGAGCCTCCAGCGAGATGAGATGGTAAAAAAGTTTTCATGTTGGATTCAAATACCTAAAAATGCACGGCTCGCTACCAGAGTCATCAGGCTCCATCGAAATGGAACTAGCTTCACTCGGTTAGCTCGGACGGATTGAGCTACCTCGCGCCACGGGTGTTCGCTCTCAATCCAATCCGCCCACTCTGAAGACGGGAGAAAAACTCCTTGAACAGGAACCAAGTACTTTTCAGAGAGATATTTTACGATTTCTAAGTGACTCCGTTGGCGTTCAAACCCAAGAGTGGACAGATCAGGCTCATGAAAACCACTAACGATCCCCCGTTGGACAATCACCAGAAAATCCTGGGTGCTTTGAGCCTCGATCCTAAAAAACAAGCCATAAGACGAGGGCAAAATCTTTCCCCACCAACTATGAAGCCCCTCGAGAAGAAAGTGCCTGGAAAAGGGAGCTTCCATCTCTGGCGCTGACGCCATAAACTTCGCGCGAAGAAATTCGACTTGCTCATAAAAATGAGGCGACGCCAATAATTCAGAACTCCAAGATTCGACATCTTTTCTTTGTAAAGTTACTAAAGGTCGATGATTCCGTTCTGAGGTCACTTCTTTGAGAGATGCTCCTGTCCAGTCAGAGAGGTCCTCATTCTCGGCAAATGCAGCAACAACACAATCGTCATCCGCAAGAACATAGGCGGGGCTGAGCGCACTTCTCCCTGGACTCTGGTTTCGTCTGCGGGGATAAAAAATAGACTGAAATCCTTTCCAGTCGCAAATCAATTCCATGGCGTCTGATCTCCCTCCATAGGGCGATAACCGGGCAACTCGTTAAACGCAGCACGAGCAATACTTGCATCAAGCGAGTCGGATGACAGCGCAGCCAAAACACTTTCTTCGCGCTCACGACTGATCCCTTCTACAGCAATGGGTAAAACCCCATACGGTGGAACGTCAAACTCAAACTGGGTAGAAGGCACCGCCTGAACCTGGGACGGAAGCACCTTGCCCGTAAAAACAAGTGCAAGATCAGAAATAGAAACCTCTTCTCGAAAAACAAGACTCGCCGAAATGGGGCGATTTGTACCATTCACAACAAATAAGCCCACGCCTCCCCTTGCTTGCTCCAAAGGAATGACCTTCAATCTTCCATCGCTTACGGCACAGTAATTTTCTATTCCACTAAGCGAGAGAAGTGAGTTCAAAAAAACCTGCCATGAACGAAGAACCTCGCCTTGTCCAGAAACTCCTTCGGGTAAATCATAGAGAAGGATTCTCCCATCTCCAATGGTTTGAAGCCGATAGGACACACCCAAAGTAATTTCCATGGATTTTCCACGTGAAAGAACTTGCTCCAACTCAGTTCGGGCAGCCTCGGTGTAAAGCGGACTTCTTGGGATCGCGAGTACGCGCCCCCCTCTCACCCAATGAGTCAGCTTTGAGACTGCCTCTTTAGTAAAAATAAAAGTCGGATCAACTATAAGCAGTGTTGACTCAGGGTCCCTGACTACACGATCAACGGACGAGATCACCCTTGCGCTGGGACCAAGGCGATTAAAAAGCTCACCCCAAAGCACACCCGGAGCAGACCAAAGATGAGGTGCTAAATAGAGCGCTCGGCTTCTGAGCGACAGATGCCGATTCGAAATCATTCGTGCCAAGCCCTCGACTCGGGCACGGAAGGGTTGAGACAAAGAAAACCACTCATCATGGTCAATGAGCACCCCTCCCCCAGAGCCTCCCATCAAGATCAACGACTTGAGGATAAGAAATTGCTTTTCTGCATCCGCGAGCGCACAAAATCCGCCAAACCCAGTCCAATGAACATAAGATGGAGAGGGATTTTCTCCGCCGTCACTCGACCGAGTCACCGACTCATCAAGCAAGCGAGAAAGACGGCTGAAATCCGCCCCAGCTCCTGAGATCAGTTGAAATAAATTGGAATATGCAAATGAAGGATCAGCCTCAGGTGTAAACAATTCGGCCTGATTAACCTTCACCGGAAGCGCTTTTCGCTGAACAAATTGCATAGACCGCCCCTTAAAAACATCTTCTGATTGCTGAAAAAAATAACGACGGTTCACTTCTTCAAGTGCTCTCGTCTTCCAGCGATTGCTAGAAGAGGGATGAGGATCAGCAAACTCTTTTTGGGCAAAAAATAAATCAATATATTGCCGAAATGCGACTCCTGAAGCTCCTGAATAATCCCCCGCAGCGCCACCAAAGGCGCTCAAAGACGACTGGCGAGCTGAGCGATAATATTTCCAAAAACTACCGGTTAGCACCACCGTCACACCTGCTAGAATATCCGGCTGGTTGCGCCCCAGATCAGCTAAAAAATTATCGATTCGAGAAAGGAAGTTATGAAAGCGTTTGGTAAACTCAGGAGACATCAACGAGGGGAGTGCAAATACATTGGGGGGTAAATGAACTAAGACTGGCCCGTTCTCACAATGCCGAGCAGCCGTCTCAGGTTTGGAAAGCACATCTTTAGGAATACCCGAATTTGGGAAATTAACCCCGACCTCTGGGCTCAAGATTAAAGAAACTGTCATTTTTCGATCTGCTAATGACTCCAAAAAGCGCGGGAGCGCATGCGAAATATCTGATTCAACCGCTTGCCATGGAACAAAACTAGCCACATGAGTCACGCCAAGTCTAAGTAACTCGTCTAGACGAGCAGCCATCAACGTAGGACGAACTTCCCAATAGTTGACAAGGAGTTGGATCGGTTGTTGATTTACATCTCTCCCCCGCATAGGTATGAGTATTACACGTACGAGCAAAGGAGTCACCTTTATGTGGTTTTTTTCTGACGAACAGAAAATGCTTCAAGACACTGTGCATCAATTTGCGCAGACAGAACTCGCTCCACGAATTGAAAAATTAGACCAAGAAGAGGGGTTCAATCGGGAGTCCTTTCAAAAAATGGGAGAGCTTGGGCTACTCGGCATCACAGTAAAAGAAGTAGACGGTGGAACAGGCCTTGGTGCAGTAGCCGCCACAATTGCAATGGAAGAGATGGGTGCCGTCGATGCGTCAACCACTCTCTCCTATTTGGCTCACACCATCCTTTGCGTGAATCAAATCGGGAACAACTGCAATCCTGATCAAAAACAGCGTTACTTGCCAAAACTTTTGAGTGGCGAATGGATCGGCGGAATGGGGATGACTGAACCTGGCGCGGGATCTGACGCGCTTGGGATGACCACTAAAGCGGTACGGCAGGGTGATTTTTACACTTTAAATGGAACAAAAACATTCATCACCAATGGCCCAGTCGGCGACGTATTTTATTGTTATGCTAAAGTCGGAACCTCAAAAAAAGATATTTCTACTTTTATTAT
>JAHFAC010000147.1 GCA_023250755.1 Bacteriovoracaceae bacterium
AAAACGATCACTCCCGTGTGAGAGAAGAAAACGGCGCGCTAAGAGGGGAACCGCAGAGTAGCTCGAGGGGGTCATAGAGATTTCATGTTCACTTTTGTTGTCGTTTCTGGTCTCATTTGTGGAAATAAAATCACGTCCCGTATACTGGGAGAATTCGTGAAAAGCATCACCAACCGGTCAATGCCAATCCCTTCTCCGGCCGCAGGAGGCATGCCATACTCCAGAGCCCTGACGTAGTCCTCGTCCATATCGCAGGCCTCTTCGTTGCCTGCATTTTTCGCCTCTACTTGAGCCTGAAATCGCTCTTTTTGATCGACGGGATCGTTCAACTCTGAAAATGCGTTGGCCATCTCTCTACCGAAAATAAAAAGTTCAAACCGATCGACTAAGTAAGGATCCTTTTCATTTTTTCGTGATAGGGGTGAAATATCGTAGGGGTACAAAGTGATAAAAGTGGGTTGAATGAGATGGGCCTCCACCTCCTCATCAAAAATCACAGCCTGCAAATCTCCAATAGACGCCTGTGGGCGCATCGAAAACCCTTTGCTCTTTCCATAATCCAAAAGAGCTTTGCGGTCTCTGAGCTTGTCTCGATCTTTGAAAGTGCTGTGTTTTAGAATTGCATCTTCGAAACTCAGTCGTGTCCACTGACCATCTAAGTCAATTGCAGTGCCTTGATAATCCAATTTGCGAGAACCTAAAACTCGGTCTCCTAACCTCTGAAAAAGCTCTTCTGTCAAAACCATCAGATCTTCATAAGTCGCGTAGCTCTGATAAAATTCGAGCATGGTAAACTCGGGGTTGTGCTTGATCGAAATCCCCTCATTTCTAAAATTGCGATTGATTTCGAAAACACGTTCAAATCCCCCGACCACTAATCTCTTGAGGTAAAGCTCCGGGGCAATTCGCAAATAGAGGTCCATGTCCAAAGTATTATGATGAGTCACAAAGGGGCGAGCATTGGCCCCCCCCACTATGGGATGCATCATTGGAGTTTCGACTTCCATAAAATCTTTTTCGATAAAATAACGACGGACTTCTTCGACGATTTTGAAACGTTTTCGAAAAGTATCTCGGGTCTCTTCAGTCACGATGAGATCCAAATAGCGTTGGCGGTACTTGATCTCGACATCCGAAATCCCATGAAATTTCTCAGGCAAGGGTTGGAGAGACTTGGTGACCAGAGTCAGAACTTCGCAATGGATCGAGAGCTCTCCCGTCTTTGTTTTAAAAACACCGCCTTCAGAAAAAACGATATCTCCCATGTCCAACTCTTTGAAGGCCGCATACGCTTCCTCGCCCACTTTATCTTTTTGAACAAAGAGTTGTATCAATCCCGTCCGATCTTTGAGAGTGACAAATGCTGCTTTACCAAAAGTGCGAATAGCTAGAATTCGCCCCGCCACTGAGGCGTGTTTTTTCATCTCTTCGAGCTGTTCTTTGGTGTTGCCATCATATTCACGGTGCAAATCAGCCGCAAGAGCGCTTGGACGAATCCCGTTTTTATAAGGGTTGTCCTTTTTTTCACGAAGCTTGTTCAATTTTTCAAAGCGAACGCGAACTTGTTCTGAAAGATCTACTAGAACTGGTGTTGCCGTGTGTTCCTGACTCATGCATGCCCCTCTAAGTAGCGTTCCGCATCGATCGCGGCCATACATCCCGTTCCAGCAGCGGTCACTGCCTGTCGGTAGACGTGATCGGCCACATCTCCCGCAGCAAAAACTCCTGGGATATTGGTTCGCGTAGACCCTGACTGAGTCAAAAGATATCCATGGGGATTGCAATTGAGCGCAGAACGAAACAAAGCGGTATTGGGCTCATGCCCAATAGCCACAAATAAGCCTTGGCAAGAGAGGTCTTGGATTTGATTGGACTTCAAATTCCGCACGCGCACCCCGGTGACTTCTTTCTCTCCCAAAACTTCTTCGATGGCCGAATCCCAAATAAAAGAAATTTTTGGATTCTTAAACGCCTTTTCTTGCATAATTTTACTCGCTCTGAGTGTATCTCTTCGATGGATCACTCGCACTGTTTTTGCAAAACGAGTGAGAAAAGTGGCCTCTTCCATCGCGGTGTCACCGCCTCCCACAACCACAATATCCATATTCTTAAAAAAGAAACCGTCGCAAGTCGCACATGAGGAGACTCCTTTGCCTAAGAGCTTTTTCTCAGAGGGAATCCCAATCCACTTGGCAGAGGCGCCTGTTGCAATGATGAGCGTGCGGGTTTTGATTTCAGTTCCATCGGCGGTGAGGAGGGTCAGAGGGGTCTGATCTAAGCTCACTTTCTGCACATCCCCCTGCATGAAGCGGCACCCAAATCGCTCGGCTTGCTTGCGAAATGCCTGCATGAGTTCAGGTCCCATCACAGAGTTCGCAAACCCAGGATAGTTCTCCACATCACTTGTGATCGTGAGCTGCCCTCCAGGCTGCGACCCTTCGATCACTAAGGGGTTCAGACTAGCGCGAGCAGAATAAATGGCAGCCGTGAGCCCTGCCGGACCCGTGCCTAGGATTGTAATGGATTCTACTTTTTCGCTCATATTGTGTGTTCGGGTTCAGTGTTCTGTATGAACTTGCCCGTTTACGTGAGGTTTCTTATCTTCTTCTAAGGAGTCCACACTCACAAACTGAGCATGGGCCGAGTCATCGGGAAGCGTTTTTAGAGCTTTCGCCAACTCGTCGGAGGACAAAACCCCCCGCTCTACGTTTTTCTCAATGATGCGAACATCAAATTTCTTCTCTTGAACAGCGTCGTTTAAAAGTACCATAGGACTATGGTGATAAAACGATGGAATAGACCTGTCAATGCGTAACCAGTCAGTTTTGAGTGGATTAAGTAGGAATCTAAGGAATTAAAAAGTGACTGGTTACGTCAATGCCAAGTCTTAGGATCTTGATCAGAATCGCTCCATGCGTCTTTATTGAGTTTCCTCTCATTATCGACGATGAGCTTGAGATGACCTGGGTTTTTTTTCGTTTCTCTGAGTTTTTCTGGCATTTGCGAGCTTTTTAGGGCTCTCCTTTTTTTCAACAGGCTCCACGTCGCCCGGGTCCATAGGTAAACAAACCCTGCAAACATCCCCCCTAAGTGAGCCGCACTGGCCAGACCTGCGCGGCCGGAAAAGAGGGTGGTCATGAATTCAACCAAAGCGAGAACCCAGACAAAATGCTTGGCCTTCATAGGGAAGAGCAACATGAAGAGAAAAACTCTCTCCCCAAAGATCAGGCCGTAGGCGAGGAGGAGACCGTAAATTCCTCCCGATGCCCCGAGCATCGGAGTGTAAAGCCCGTCCCCACCCCATAAAAAGATCTGAAGGAGGAGGTACAAAATCCCTGCGCTGATAGAGCAGGTAAAATAATATTTGAGGAAGCGCGAGGTGCCCCAAAGTGTTTCAAGTTCTGCGCCAATAAAAACTAAAATGAAAAGATTGAGAAAAAGGTGCATCACATCGCCGTGCAAAAACGCATAGGTAAAGAGCTGCCAAAAACGATGTTCTAAAACAAAGCCCGAAGGCACGAGCGCAAAGAGAGTGAGGAGATGAGTCCCAAAAAACTGATCCCCCGTCTGCTGGATCACAAAAGCAGCAAAACAAGAAATGAGCAAAAACTTAACTGATCGCGTTAGACGAAAGGGCATCTTGATATTAATTTTAAGCTTGTGGCTCCATCAGTTCAATTAAAATACCCCCAGCAGAGGCTGGATGGATAAAATTAATCAGCATCTGATGGGCGCCTTTTTGGGGTTGGTCATAGGTGAGGCGATAACCAGCCTGCCTGAGCTTTTCGCAGGTGGGGAGGAGCGCCCCTTTGTCGAGCAAGAAGGACAGGTGATGGATGCCAGGCCCCCTCTTTGCGATAAACTGGGCAACTTTGCCGTGGGGGTCTGTGACTTCGAGCAACTCTAAGTGGCTTTGCTGCGTGGGCAGATCAATGAAGTGGGCCTTCACTCCTTGGTCGGGGATCGATTCAACATGCTCTGATTTGAGATCCAGGAGAGCAAAGAGTTTCTGCAGTTCAGGGAGTTTTGAGACGGCGATGCCGATGTGGTTGAGAGAGGTCATGGGGTGAGGGTAGCATAAATCTAAATCAGACGTCTGAACTTCTCAAAAAGTGAAGTTTCTCCGCTTAGGTCACCTAGCTAACCCACTTTTCTTCACTTTTTAGGAAGTTTCTCGACTGAAACGCTCCTTTGGCAAAGAATTTGCAGTGTAAAGCCCCATATGTGGAATCATTGGGTTGTTAGAGCAAGTACTCCAAAAGAACCTTTTAGGAATTTTGAATCAGCACGTTGGGCCTGGTCCAATCTGAGCAATCACTTTCCCAATGTACTTGCTGCGGTCCTCATGCCCAATCATCTCCATCTCATTTTACCCGTAGGTTCTGAGCGAAAAAATCTCCGTAAGCTTGGAGGTCTCTTGGGTGCAATGAGTAAACGTGAGCACATTTCAGCGCTTTGGCAGAACATCCCTCCTCCGTCGTTGATCCCCGACAGGTTTCACCTTCGAAGACAGTTAAGATATGTTGCCCTCAATCCTTGCCGTAAGAGTTTGTGCTCTGACCCTCTCGAATGGTACTGGTCCACTTACCGAGAAATAATGGGAGCCACGGTTGAAAAATGGGGAGAACTTTCACGGCTAACTCAAGTGTTAGGGGAGTCGGAAATCGGATTCAGAGTCCGATTTCACGACTATGTGTCTTCAGATCCCTCAGTAAAAGTTTCTGGAACTCCACCTCCTCAAACAGTGGGCTCAAAGAAATGGGCTGAAGAGGGAATTGGAGAAATTTTGTCTGCTTCAGCTGCGGCCTTACGTGTTTTACCTTCTAAAATTCGTGAACGAGGTCCCCTACGCCCCCTCTTTATTCACTTAGCTAACCGACAGGGCTGGCGCCAGCCCCTACTGCTTTCACAGATCTGCGGGATCAGCCCACGTGCCATTCACTTTATCTTGAATCAAAAAATACCCAAAGGCATTGAGGCAGCAGCACTTGCCTTGGGGATCGACGCCTGAGAGTGAGATCATGGAATTTGGATCAGCCGTCCGAACTTCTCAAAAAGTGAAGTTTCTCCGCTTAGGTCACCTAACTAAGCCACTTTTCTTCACTTTTTAGGAAGTTATTTGTAGGGATGAGTATAAGGACGAGGACCACTACGTTCCGTTGCTGTACCCGATATTGCCTCCTCAGCAAAATCAGCAGACCGCAGCGGTCCTCAGTCAAGTTGTCTAAGCGTCGAGTACCCACCAAATCTTCCTCTAGCCCAGACATCATTCTCTTCGGCAGAGGGGGGAGTAACTTTAATTTTATTGTATTGAGGCTGATAAATACAGTCAGTAAAGAGGCTGAAAAGAGCTTGAAACTAAGGGTATACAAGCAGGGTAGGACGGCGAAACAAACCCTAAAACACCCCTTGTATCCCGCCACTACCGCTTATGCTTCCGTAAGCACCACCGTA
>JAHFAC010000148.1 GCA_023250755.1 Bacteriovoracaceae bacterium
AGCAGACGTATTTGTAGCAGGCTCTGCGATTTTTTCAGCGAAGGACCGCGCCCAAGCGATTGCAAAACTCCGTGCTGCGCTGGAGACTAAAGAATGAAATCAACTCCGCAGAGACCCTTGCTCCTAGGTGCAAAAAAACTCATACTCGAAGATGTCCGTGAAGTCGCTTTCAATGGAAAAAGCGTTTCGCTCGCACCTGCTGCAATCGGAAAAATCGAGCGCGCACGCAAATATTTGCTTGCACAAATTGACTCTGGACAAACCCTTTATGGGGTCAATACCGGGTTTGGGCTCCTAGCGAACGTCAAAATTCCGGCCGAAGAAATTGAGACCTTGCAATATAACCTCCTTCGCTCCCACGCAGTGGGAACCGGAACCGACCTCCCTGATCCTTATGTACGCGCCATGCTACTCTTAAGGGCCAATGCTCTTGCCCTAGGACACTCTGGCGTCAGCGTTGAGCTGGTGCAACACATCATCGCCCTACTCAATCAGGGGATTTGTCCCTTAATCCCAGAGCAAGGCTCTGTCGGGGCCAGTGGTGACCTTGCACCTCTCGCCCACCTTGCACTGGTTCTGATCGGAGAAGGACATGCCCGCATTGACGGAAAAGAAATGACCGGCCGCGAAGCCCTTCTGTCTGCCAGCCTAAAACCCATTCGGCTTGGGCCCAAAGAAGGGCTTGCTTTGATCAATGGCACGCAATTCATGTCTGCCATTGGATCATTAACGCTTCTCGAGGCTGAGCATCTCAGTGATATCGCTGATGCCGCCGGAGCAATGACGCTAGAAGCGTTGCGCGGAAGCGAGATGCCTTTCGAACCTGAAATCCATGCAGTTCGCCCACACCCGGGGCAAATTCAAGTCGCCAAACGAATGAAAGAATTCCTCCTTAAGGGGGGGGAAAGTGAAATCGCAAAAAGCCATGCCGGTTGCGGAAAAGTCCAAGATCCCTATAGCATACGCTGTATCCCTCAAGTTCATGGCGCTTCGCGGGATGTTTTTCGATTTGTCAGAGAAATTCTTGAGAGGGAAATTAATTCAGTCACTGACAATCCACTCGTGTTCCCAAAAGAAAAAAAAGTTCTAAGCGGCGGCAACTTCCACGGGCAAATCATTGCCATCGCCATGGATGCGCTGGCCATTGCAGCTGCCGAACTCGCAAGCATTTCAGAGCAGAGAATTGAAAAGCTTATCAACCCAGTAATCTCTGAACTGCCCGCATTTTTAACACAAAAAGGCGGGCTCAACAGTGGATTTATGATTATACAGGTCGCCGCCGCCAGCATCGTTTCTGAAAATAAGACCCTTTGCCACCCGGCGAGCGTAGATTCCATCGCAACTTCAGCCGACAAAGAAGATCACGTCAGCATGGGCGCCTGGGCGGCACGAAAAGCAGCGAAAGTTACGGTAAACACAAGACGAGTCATCGCTATGGAACTTCTTTCTGCAGCTCAGGGCCTCGACCTATTGAGACCCCTTAAATCTTCTGAGTTGATTGAAAAATTGCATCAGGCCATCAGGGAGAAAGCCGCAAAACTTGAAGAAGATCGAGCGCTCTACAAGGACATTGCTGCCGTTGAAGCTCTGATCGCTTCTTATGCGCTCGACTCTTTTGTAAGCTTCAAGGTGAAAAAATCATGAGCATTCACTCACAAGTGGCTCGGGTGATACGCGCGCCGCGAGGAGGAGCACTCCAATGCAAAGGTTGGCAACAAGAAGCGGCATTGCGCATGCTCATGAACAACCTCGACCCAGAAGTCGCAGAATGCCCTGAAGACCTCGTGGTCTACGGCGGGAGTGGCCGGGCCGCGCGAAACTGGGAGTGTTTTGATGCCATTGTCACTTCTTTGCGCGAATTGAATAATGACCAGACTTTATTGATTCAAAGTGGAAAGCCCGTCGCGATCATGCCCACCCATGAACGCGCGCCGCGCGTATTGCTTTCTAACAGCATGCTAGTCCCAAAATGGGCAACCTGGGATTATTTTCGCGAGCTCGAGGATAAAGGCCTCATGATGTACGGTCAAATGACGGCTGGTTCTTGGATTTACATTGGAACCCAAGGAATTTTGCAAGGAACATACGAGACTTTTGCTGAAGCCGGGCGACAACATTTTCAGGGTAATCTCTCGGGTCGTGTCATTCTCACGGCTGGACTGGGAGGAATGGGCGGAGCACAACCTCTCGCAGCTTCCATGGCAGGTGCAGTCTCGCTCACGATTGAAGTAGACCCTACTCGAGCCAAGCGGCGCCTGGACACTCAGTATCTCGACGAATTAACAAGTTCGATCGAAGATGCACTGAAATGCGTCGAAAAAGCAAAGCACAAAAAAGAAGGCCGAAGCATTGGACTCATTGGAAATGCAGCCGAAATTCATTGGGAACTTTTAAAACGTGGCTTTGTCCCTGATTTGATGACCGACCAAACCAGCGCTCATGATGAATTAAATGGCTATGTCCCAGACAGAATGACGCTAAAAGCCGCTCTAGATTTACGTCAGCGTGATCCTAAGACTTACAGCACACGATCGATCGAAAGCATGGGACGACACGTGGAGGCGATGCTCGAATTCAAAAAAAGAGGGGTCCACGTTTTTGATTATGGAAATAATATCCGCGCACAAGCCCTAAAGGCGGGCGTAAAAAACGCGTTCGCTTTTTTAGGATTCGTACCCGCTTACATCCGACCTCAATTTTGTGAAGGACGGGGTCCCTTTCGCTGGGTCGCGCTTTCTGGTGACGCTCAAGATATTCAAGTCACCGATCACGCCTTGATGGAGCTTTTTCCTCAAGATCGTGGGCTTGCTCGCTGGCTTTCTTTAGCCGAAGAGCGCATAAGATTTCAAGGCCTGCCTGCTCGAATCTGTTGGCTCGGCTACGGTCAACGAGAAAAAGCGGGGCTCCTTTTTAATGACCTAGTAAAAAAAGGCCGGCTAAAAGCCCCAATCGTCATTGGTCGCGATCACTTGGACTGTGGCTCTGTCGCATCACCCAATCGTGAAACGGAGGGGATGAAAGATGGCTCCGACGCCGTCGCTGATTGGCCCATTTTGAATGCCCTGATCAATTCTGTAAATGGCGCCTCATGGGTTAGCCTTCATCACGGTGGCGGTGTGGGAATTGGCTATTCGATTCATGCAGGGATGGTTGTAGTCGCAGATGGAACATCGGAGGCTGATTGGCGCCTCACACGTGTCTTAAATTCTGATCCTGGAATGGGAATTATCCGTCATGCCGACGCGGGTTACGAGCGCGCGCAAGAAATTGCAATGAATGCATTTGCTAAACGGGGCGGAAAAGTGCCCATGCTCTCCTAAGGAATCCTAACTCTGAAATAACCTCTAAGCGGCTTTAGGTTTATCCTTAGAAATCTGATCACTCATGGTAATCTGATTTCGACCGTTCTTTTTTGAGTAATATAGCGCGTTGTCGGCAGCCTTAAGAACGTCTTCTGGGTTTAAACCATCAAACGGAAAACTCGCCAGTCCAATGCTAATGCTCACCTTACCCAATGGCTGGCTCTCCGCATGTAGAAAAGGATGCTTTTCGATGCTGCTTCGAATCCGCTCAGCAAGGCTAAATGCGCTTTCATGGGTTGTTTGCGGACAAAGGACCACAAACTCTTCACCCCCGTATCGAGCAGCCACATCGACTGTTCGTGAATTTTTACGCAAAATCTCCGCCACACCACGAAGCACATCATCTCCGGCAGGATGCCCATTGCGGTCATTATAATGTTTGAAGTGATCCACATCGCAAAAAATAATCGTATACGAAATTCCGTAGCGCTTGGCTCTTTCATGCTCTTGCTTAAGTAAATTCTTAAAATGCCTAAAATTGGCGAGCTTCGTCATCTCGTCTGTAACTGAAAGGTCTTCCAGTTTTTTGTTCAACTCCTGGAGCTCTTTTAAATAGGACTCCGCTTGCTTCTCTAATGCGCGTTGCTCGGTAATATCCTTTGCAATCACCTGCAGTGCTTCTGTTTCATTCGAAAGTCTCAGAGGGCAGGCTGAAATTTGCATCAACTTCCTGGTTTCCGACTTAACAATCCACTCGCTCTCAAATTGATGGGGATAATACCGTCGTTTCGCCATTCGAATCCGTTTTTCAATGAAGGCACTTTGCGATGGATCAGATAGATCAAGAAAATTCCGTTTGAGGAGCTCCTCTCTCGAAGTCTCAAAGAGTCTTTCACATGCCGGATTTGCATCAATAATCCGATTCGTATCAAAATCAACCAGGATGGAGCAATCTAAGAGCCGATCAAAAAGATCGGAGTATGCCGCCAGATGAGACGGAGAAAGTATCGATTCATCTTTTTTCATGGTCAAAACCCCTCGTATTTTATTATCGGAAGTTCTCCCTAAAATTGAAACTGGGTCACTGACGACACCTATGCTATAAATGGATTACTTATAATGCTTCGCGCAATCATCCACTCGAGTGAATTATTGACTGGTCAAGGGATCCGGCAGAGGGACGGCCGAAAGGTCTTAGAAAGTGACCTGGGGCGCATTCCGGACGGGGCACTCGTTTACGAAACAAAAAAACATAAAAAAAAAGAAGTCCCCTCACGCATTCTTTGGGTAGGACCCACGACTCGCCTGCCGAAGAAATATTCTCGCATTCGCAAGCAAGACTTGCGTGGAAAACGAGCGCTCATCCCAGGGCTGGTTGACTGCCACACTCATCTAGTTTTTGCAGGTGACCGATCAGATGAATTCGCTGCACGCTGTGGGGGCGCGACCTATGAAGAAATTGCAAAACAAGGGGGGGGAATCCTCTCCACTGTTCGAGCAACACGAGATGCTACAGTCTCTGAGCTTGAACGTCTCGCGTGCTCCAGAATCCGCGAGGCCATGGCCTATGGGGTTCGTACATTGGAAATCAAAAGCGGCTATGGACTTTCATACGATGCTGAAAGCAAAATCCTTAAGGTTATTCAAAGATTAAAAAAACGCTTTCCAAAAATCACACTCACAGCCACCTTCTTGGGAGCCCACGCCTTTCCGCCAGAGCTCACCCGCGAAGAATACATGAGTGAGCTAATACAACGAATGCTCCCTACCCTTGCTATAGGTAAACTTGCAAGCGCCTGCGATGTCTTCATTGATCAGGGTTATTATTCAATCGAAGAAGGCCGTGCAATCCTCGCTCATGCAAAAAAACTTGGATTAAAAATAAAAGTTCACGCTGATGAACTGACGAACACAGAATCAGCAACACTCGCTGCAGAAATGGGCGCACTCTCCGCTGACCATTTACTTAAGATCTCTGAAACCGGAATACGAAAACTCGCAAACTCCCAAACCGTGGCAGTCCTTCTCCCTGGTACTGCTTTTTACCTTAAGGCTCCCCAAGCGCCAGCGAGAAAATTAATCGATGCTGGAGCCGCAGTCGCTCTCGCGACAGATTTTAATCCAGGGACATGCATGACCTTGTCG
>JAHFAC010000149.1 GCA_023250755.1 Bacteriovoracaceae bacterium
GAATTAGATGAATCGCTGCTGGTGCCAGATCCTTCAAAAACGCTGAAAAATGGAGCGATTGATCCTTTTTCAAAGCCCTCCTTTTCTGACTGGCAGACGGACCTGTTTCGTTTTGCGGAAAGGCACAAAATATCGATCGGAAAACGCTATCGAGAGCTGACCGCGGGTGAAAAAAAACTTCTTTGGGGCGGAGACCCTAAGGACAAAACTTTTCCTGGAATCATCGCCTGTTTTGAGGAGCTGAAACGCTGGAAGTACAAACTCCACATCCGCGTTTTCATTCGAAGGTACCAGAGCCAAGTTCTTTGCCCCCTCTGTCACGGCTCTCGTCTCAAGCCCGAAGCACTCGCCGTCCGAGTCGGGGGGAAATCGATCGCGCAAGCATGGGATCTCACAATCCATGATTGCCTCGAGTGGATGAAAAATCTCGACTTAAAACCGGGTGAACGCAAGATTGCATCTGAAATTTTTTCACAAATCGAGAGAAGACTTTCATTTTTAGACGAAGTAGGTGTGGGCTACTTAACCCTGGCTCGCTTAACTAAAACGCTCTCAGGGGGGGAATTTCAGCGAATTAACCTGGCTACTCAGCTGGGCAATGGGCTTTGTGGGACACTTTATGTCTTGGATGAACCTTCCATTGGCCTGCACTCCGCGGACACCGCCCGACTGATCCGGATTCTCCATCGACTGCGCGACCAAGGAAACACTGTAGTCGTCGTCGAGCATGATCTCGAAATCATGCGAAACGCCGACTGGCTGATCGAACTAGGACCAGCAGCGGGCCGAAAAGGCGGTGAACTCATTGCTCAGGGATCCTCCACTCATCTCATTTCAGTTCCAGGCTCCCTGACCGGAAAATATCTTTCAGGCGCCTTTGCGGTCTCACGTGCGCACCCACTGCGGCCCGCTTCAACTCGAACGCTTCGCCTGGTGGGGTGCCAAGAACATAATTTAAAAAATATTGCAGTCGAATTTCCGCTCAATCGCTTTGTCGTCGTCACGGGAGTCTCAGGCTCCGGAAAGAGCACACTCGTCCACAAGACCCTCTTCCAAGTGCTTTCGCGTTTGTATTACCGCACATCCGAAACACCAGGTCGATTTGAGCGACTTTATGGGGCAGAAAATATAAGCGGAGTCGTACTGCTGGACCAAAGTCCCATCGGAAAAAGCTCCCGATCCAACCCAGCCACCTACATGAAAGCCTGGGACGAAGTCCGCCGCATTTTTGCCAATCAAGTTTTCTCGCTCCGTCGCGGTTACACACCCCAACACTTTTCATTCAACGTAGACGGGGGTCGCTGCCCGGTCTGCAAAGGCGAAGGCGAAATCACGCTCGATATGCATTTCATGGCCGAAATCCACTTGCCCTGCGAAGAGTGCAATGGCAATCGCTTTAAGAAAAATGTGCTTGAAGTCACCTACCGAGGAAAAAACATCAGCCAAATTCTTCAAACCACCCTTGACGATGCATTTGAACTTTTTCGAGACAATCCCATCCTGCTTCGAAAATTTGGACTCCTGCGAAGCGTAGGACTGGGATACCTGCAACTGGGTCAAGCTGCGCCGACACTCTCCGGGGGCGAATCCCAACGGCTGAAAATCGCTGCCGCGCTAGACGATCGCGAAGCCAATAACTTACTTTATATCTTTGATGAACCGACCACCGGTCTCCACCTCGAAGATATTAAGAAATTGCTTTCTGTCATGCACGATCTGATAGACAGCGGCCACAGCGTGATCATGATTGAGCATAATCTTGACGTAATTGCCCAGGCGGATT
Source organism: Bacteriovoracaceae bacterium (assembly GCA_023250755.1). Lineage (GTDB taxonomy): Bacteria > Bdellovibrionota > UBA1018 > UBA1018 > UBA1018 > JAHFAC01. Next base: position 1,784 of record JAHFAC010000149.1, read on the forward strand.
GGCTGATCGATCTAGGTCCCGGAGGAGGCGCTCAGGGTGGGCACGTCATCGCCACGGGGTCGCCTGAGCAGATTTTTGAAAATCCGCACTCCATCACAGGAGTCATGCTTCAAGCGCAAGGCTATAAAATACCGCCTCGCCGCGAAGACATGGGAATGGGTTCATCCAGGGGACTCAACCACAAGCTGTAAGAAGGCGGATGCAGCTGATCGCCCGAATCAACTTTACCCACAGCCCGAACCAAAACTTTGACCCTTCTCCCCTCATACCGCTTCCACCAGCAACTCGACGTTTCCTCGAGAGGATAATAGGGCTCAAATCTGCGATAAGAGCTGGCCAACCAGGGATGAATGTTCAAATCCACGCTTAAATAAGGATGGCTATCAAAAAAACTGACCCTGCCCACGAGTAAATAATACTCACCATCTGCGAGTTCGACTTTTTGATTTGTGGTCAAAGGCACCGGGATCCCCTCCCCTCCTCCTCCCTTACTCATCGCTTGAACTGCAGGTAAAAAGACCGCTGCAGAAACAAAAATTAGCATTAAAAATTTGACCATTATTCTAGCTCTTCTGCTCATTCTTACTTCCCCTATTCTCCCCGTGGTGAACTGGATGCCCTACCCACTGCACTTTTAACCCAGGCGCTAAACGATACCCTTCTTTCCAATTCAAGACGTAATGAGGATTCTTGACATCGGGTTCGATCAATTTTCGTAATCGGTTGATATTGTAATAGAGCTTATTGTCATGTGCTGCCGGACGATAAGGCTCCTTCCAGACCATCTCAATGATTTCGGCTTTTGAGAGACCCCGACTTGAATCATCTCCCTCACGATGATGCGCTGTGGAGAGGGCTTCAAGAATATTCAAAAGGATATATTGCTTACGAAGAGAAATTTTTCCACTCTCGCGCGTCTTCACCACGCCCTGTCTGCTATCAATCAAGAGATCCAGTGCATCTTGCTCTAAACGTGAGCGCTCAGTAGCCATCATTCTACGAAGCAAGCCAAACTCAGCACTTGGCGCTGCCTTATCTACAAGATCAAGGTACCAATAGGCCTTGGAATAATTCTGCTCAACTCTAGCCAACCTGGCATAGGCTAAGAGCACATAAAGGTGGTAATACCAATGATGCCCCCCTAAGCAGCCAGCATGCGCCTTTTGATACCATTTCCAGGCCTCATCCAATGCGCCCTTTTGCTCGCTGATGTTTCCCATAATTAAATAAAGCAGGCTGTTCACTGCTCTTAACTCCTTGGACTCATAACGGCGAAGCAATTCAAGAGCTAGCCACTGTGCCCGTCCAAGATGACCTCGTTGTACTAAAACAATTGTCAATGCAGCCCAACCTCGAGCAATCATTTCTTCTTGAGTCAAAAATTGGGCTGAAGAATGAGTGTGGGGCTCTGTTCGAACCAGCCGGAGATAGCGATGAAAGTGGCGTTGCGCCAACTTGGTTTCTTTTTGATGCCGAGCAATCGCACCCTTACAGTACCAGACCATCGAAAATACGTTTTTTGGATGCTGAGCCATGAGACGATCGAGTTCTTTCTCACACTGTCGAATGGCAAGCTCATTGAGAGCTTCACCGGCAAGCCAGAACAAAGAACACAGAGCCTCCACCGTCGCTCGTAAATCACCTGCCTGTTTGGCCTGCTTCAGCGCCTTCAAAAAACTTTCTTCCGATTTTTTAAGTTCGCACTTTTCCGCTAAGAGATAGCCAAGCTTCAGGGCCTCCTGAATCTCAGAACGTTTGGGACCGTTTGACTTTTGTAGAGCCCGCTTTGACTTACGCATAGATAGAACCAGCCGACCTATGTTAATTCAGGGGATCAGGGAGTCAACATGGAACTTGCCTGTCAGTACTGGAAAGCAGCAAATCAAGAAAAGCGAAAAGTTCTCCTTCTTCATGGAATGGGTGGAACCGGCGCTCTCTGGCGCCCCATTGCCTCAGCCCTTGAAGATCACTCCAGTATTTTAGCACCCGACCAACGGGGGCATGGAAAAAGCCGGATTCTGGACTTTCCAAAAAGTGAAATCACACGCCCTTACTCTCCTCTCGACTTTGGCAGAGATCTCGTTGAAACCTTAGAGAAATTAGATTTTCATCCCGTTTGGGCAATCGGGCACTCCATGGGAGTCCGATCGGCCTGCGCACTCGCTTCTCTCAAGCCCGAGTGGATTGAAGGGCTGATTCTAGTGGATTTGGGATTCTCAGGCGCAGCAGGGGGAGGGTTGGGTCAAACTCTCCGTGAGTTCCTGACTAAATTACCTCTACGTTTTCAATCGCGGACAGAGGCCAAAGCCTTTATGGAGGCCGAATGCCCGGATCCAGCCATTGCTCGGTATTTGATGGCGGTTTCTGTTTTTGAACTGGACCCACTCACTCGGACAAAAACCGGAGCCCTTACTTTTCCTTTCGATAAAGACGCCCTGATACAAACCCTTGATCAGGCTGAAACCAGTTCCGTTCGCACTTGGATCGAAGCTCTCGCTCAAATACAAAAACCGATTCTTGCTCTCCGAGGAGCTGAAAGCCGCGTTTGGAGTCAAGAAGAATTTGAATTCGAAGTGAATCACTTTCGACCCTTCAGCTCTGTGAAATTTGAAACCATCCCAGGAGCAGGCCATGGATTGCCATTTGAAAAACGAGCAGAATTTCTTGAGCGGATCTTAAAATTTATGTCATAAACAAGAGTAACTAAAAGGACTCTCTCCATGAACTTTGAAGAAACCGCCGTCCAAAAAGAACTTCGCGAGCTGACCCGCCGCTTCGCCGAAAAAGAACTGGCCCCCCTCGTTGAGGCCGATGAAAAAGCAGAAACTTTTCGCCCTGAAATCATTCGCAAACTGGGTCAACTGGGACTCACCGGCATTCCTGTTCCCGAAGCGTATGGCGGTGCGGGACTCGGCTATCAAGAATATACGGTAATGATTGAAGAGCTCGCCTCCATCAGTACCGCTTATGCCATCAGCGTCTCGGTCACCGGACTTCCTCAAATCATCCTCAATCAATTCGGAAATGAGGCGCAAAAAAAGAAATACATCCCTCCCCTCGCTCGCGGTGAGGCCATCGGCGCATTTAGCCTCACAGAGGCTTCGTCAGGATCTGACGCCGCTTCGCTGCGCACCACCGCCAATCACCAAGGCGATCACTACCTCATCAACGGCACTAAACTCTACACCACTCAGGGGGATTCAGCCGAAACCATCATTCTCATGGCCAGGACCGGAGGACCCGGCGGAGCTGGGGTCTCCGCCTTTATCGTCGAAAAAGGGATGCCAGGCCTCCATTACGGAAAGCGCGAAAAGAAAATGGGATGCCACGCCTCTCATACGATGGAACTCGTCTTAGAAAACCTTAAAGTCCCGGCCGAGAATCTCATTGGCAATGAGGGCGACGGCTTCAAGGTTGCGATGACCGCGCTCGATAGTGGTCGAATCACCATTGGAGCAGGCGCATTGGGAATTTCCAAGGCCGCTCTCGCAGTGGCCATCAACCACTCGCGTGAACGAGAACAATTTGGACAACCCATTGGAGATTTTCAAGGCGTTTCATTCATGCTCGCCGACATGGCAGTGAGCCTGGATGCCGCTCAGCTGATGGTTCAGCGCGCTGCTTGGTTAAAAGACCAGGGCCTGCCTCACTCGACTGAAGCA
>JAHFAC010000150.1 GCA_023250755.1 Bacteriovoracaceae bacterium
GATTTCGGCTTCTGCCGTTGCGTTAGAGGGAGACTCAGGACGCCCCTGGATGGTCGGTTTTATTTCTCTCGCAGCCGGGATGATTGGAGGATGTGTTTGCCTTGCCTCTCCTTGGGCTTTACTTGGGGTAGGGTATTTTTGGAGTCGAATGGAAAAATTGGTGAGGCAGCGATTTCATAGCGTGGAGTATTTAGATGAAGACACTGTCATTTCATAATTTCAAAGTAGGGAGAAAACAAAAATCTCTCTTGTTGCATCTCGATACCGAAAGCCAGGGAATTCGATTTTCTTCGGGCCTGCAGATCATTATTGCTCCTAATGGATGTGGAAAAACCAGCCTTCTCCAGTCCATCGCCGGTGTTTTGCCCATGCTTTCAGGCGAAACTAGATTAGACGGGAAAAAAACCAGGCCAGAGCAAGAGGCGCTCTATACGTCAGAATATCTGACGTTTCCAAAATTCATTTATCCCAGTGAGTGGATCGAATTTGTTTCTGGCAAAAAATTTGATCAAAATGCACTGGCCCCTTTTGTTGCCGGATTTTCAATGGCATCGCCTTTTAGGTCATTTATGGGGAGAATGAGCCAAGGTGAGCGACGAAAAGTGACATGGCTCGCTGCACATGCTTCGAGCAAGCCTGTTTTGCTTTTAGATGAGCCTTTGAATGGGCTTGATCTCTCGGCCATTGAGTGTGCCCGTCATCTAGTTGAGGCATGGAAGCGAGAAGGGCGGATTGTATGCATTGTGGCTCACCAACCGGGAGAGTTTTTAGATCTGAGTGACGATGTTTTTTGGATTAAAGGAGGACGGCTACATGCTTGGTCCCAGGGTGATGGGAATAGACAGTCTTATAAGGCACTTTCAGCCGAAGGATTTCGTAAAGAGGTTCTTCGACATTTCCAGAGTTTGCCCTTATGATGATTCTAAAGGAGAAATTTACTAAGAAAAGTCAAAGAGAGGACTGATTTTATGTTTAAGAAACAATATAGAGCAGTTATTCATTTATTTGGATTTTTAATCTATTTTACGGCTAACGCCGGAGCTACGGAGTTTAAGGTTGATCCCGCCCATTCTAATGTAGGTTTTACTATTCGACATTTTGTGAGCAAAGTGAGTGGTTCTTTTAAAAATTTTGAAGCGAACTTCCGATTTGATGAGAAAAAGCCGAGTGATTCTTCAGGCAAGTTCATCATCCAGGCGAGCAGCATTGATACAGGGAACGAAAAACGAGACAATCATCTCAGATCAGCCGATTTTTTCGAGATCCAAAAATTTCCTATTCTTTCTTTTGAGTCAAAGAAGATGGCGTCTGCAGGAGTCGGGAAATATAAGCTTGCAGGGGATATCACGATGCATGGGGTGACCCAACCCGCTACCTTTGATGTGGAGTATTTGGGGGCTGCCCGAGATATGGAAGGAAAAACCAGATTAGGATTTACAGCTACCTGCAAAGTCAATCGCAAGGATTTTGGCATCAGCTGGAACAAGGCCATGGACAAAGGAGGCTGGGTTCTGGGCGACGAAGTGGAGCTCCATTTGCAAATCGAGGCAGTTGAACAGAAGAAATGAAGTCTCTTGTTCATGTTTTTGCAAGCCGCCGAATGGCGATCGTCCTCTTGACTGGTTTTGCGTCAGGTCTTCCGTTAGCGCTTACAGGCGGGACATTGCAGGCTTGGATGGCTTCAGAAAAAGTGGATTTGACACTCATCGGATTTTTTTCTCTCGTCGGGGTTCCTTATACATTTAAATTTCTTTGGTCGCCGCTCATGGATCGTTTCATCCCCCCGCTTTTAGGGCGGCGTCGGGGTTGGATGATGATTACGCAGTTGGCACTGATTTTCACGATAGCCTTTATGGCTTTTTCAAACCCTGTGGTTGCTCCAGGCGTGTTTGCTTTTATGGCGTTGCTGGTGGCGTTCTCGAGTGCGAGTCAGGACATTGTTGTAGACGCTTATCGGGCAGAAGTGCTTGAAAAAGAAGAGCTGGGCGCAGGAGCCGGCGTTTTTACCATGGGTTATAGGATTGCAATGCTGGTCTCAGGTGCCGGTGCACTCATCTTAGCGGATCAAATGTCTTGGCGATCAGTTTACCTCGTTATGGCAGGGGTCATGCTCATCGGAGTGGCAACGACCCTTCTCGCTTCTGATCCATTAAATTCTGCAAAGCCGCCTCAAAATCTACGTGAAGCGGTGGTGGTGCCATTTGTAGAGTTTTTTAAACGACAGGGGACAGGGAGAGCTTTTGAGGTTTTGCTTTTCATTGTTTTGTATAAGCTTGACGTGGTTGTCACCTTGGCCATGACGACACCCTTTATGCTTCAGTTGGGTTTTACTAAAACAGACATTGGTGCTGTTACCAAGGGATTTGGTTTTGCTGCTGCTCTTTTGGGGGGACTGGTGGGCGGAGCCTGGATGGTCAAGATTGGCGTTCATCGCTCACTCTGGTATTTTGGTTTGATGCAGGGATTTGCAGGCTTGTCTTATGTGCTTTTAGCGCACCTGGGACATCACTATCCTATGATGGTCACTGCAATCGCAGTCGAAAATTTTTGTAGCGGGATGGGGAATGCTGTTTTTTTGGCTTTTTTGATGAGTCTTTGCGACAGGCGATTTACCGCCACCCAATATGCTCTTTTATCGAGTGTAATGGCTCTTTCTCGGGTTTTTGTCGGTGCCCCTACTGGATTTGTGGCTAAGCATTTAGGCTGGGAATCTTATTTCATAGTTTGCACTTTAATCGCGATTCCTGGGTTGCTTCTTTTAACTCGATATCACCATTGGAAAAACGAAGAATGGACATAGGGATAGAATCATGAGTACCACGAAAATAGTTTCTGAATTTAATCTCGCCAATTACAAGCACCCAGACCAATTCGGTGAGTGGTTGGGCTATGAATTGATTCAACTCGATCGTGATCATCATGCAGCAGAGGCAAGACTCACCATTCGAGAGGATCATCTTTCTCCCGCAGGGCGTGTTCATGGTGGGGTTGTGTCTGCCTTGTTTGATTATGCTTGTGGGGCCGCTGTTTTTTCGACTCTCAGCCAGAATGATTTCTGTTCCACGGTTGAACTGAAGGTCAACTATCTCCAGCCGGTGATATTGGGGGATGAGTTGACGGTGAATACACGAGTCGTGTTTCGTGGCAAGCGTCTTTGTGTCATCCATGGGTTTATTTATAAGAAAAATGATAAAAAACCAGTCGCGATGGCCACCGCCACTTTTAATGTAATTTCCTCCAAGAAATTAGAAAAAAGAGGATAGCGAATTTTTAAGGCCAAGCAAAGCAGGCAAATGCTCCAAAGGTAACCCATTGATTTGTCATAAAAGCTCAAGCCCCCGGGCAATCAGTTCTGCTTTGTCTTTGGCTGTTTTTGAAATTTCCTCTAAGCGTGTTTTTGCCAGCATTTCCCACGAGGCATTGAGTTTTAATTTTGAGTTTAACTCAAGGAGTTCTATTCGAAGGAGCCAGTCTTTTTTATGGTTTTTTTCAAGTTCATCATGAATTTTAGTAAGCTCTTCAGTAACGTCACGGTTATCATTTTCTCTGAGTTGACGAACTTGTGCATAAAGACGATTGAGTTCTTGATTGGCGCCCGTGAGGTTGGTCTTTGGATTTTGAGGGGATTGCCTGTAACCCCCTGTCGCGGCTAGATACTGTCCTCGATCAGCAGCACCGCCAAAGACAGAGGTTACCATCTCTCCGCAAGCCATATCGAAAGATCCCCACTCCGGACTAAAAAGGATCTGGTTCCCTTTTTTTACAGTGCATTGTTCAAACGAAAGAATCAAAACTTTCCCATTCTTTTCAGTCATGGCTGAGAAAACTCCCTGAACTTCAATTCCGGATTGAAATTCAAGAATTACTTTTGCTCCACTTGTGAGGCCAAGGGTTTTCATTTCTGAAGCAGTGAGGTGGGCGGGCGATTTTCCTGTTTTTACAAGGCATCCAATTGGCGTGCTAAATCCATCGCGGTGATAGTTGGCTCCTTGATTTTGGATCTCTCTGTCATTCCATGCCAGCTGTGTAGGGCCCTGAAAGCGTAAGTAATAGGGATTTCCCTTTTCATCTGTTGAAAAATCTGTGAGGACGCCGCTGATCTGGATTCCAGAATCCAAGACCGTCGTTGTCGTGGTTTCTGACATCTTCGCTTTGGCTAATCCATCGATCCCTCCGCGGCGATAGGCCATGGTCAAAGAAAACTCTTCCAAGACTCGCGTCAGTGTCGAGAAATCTGGAGTTAAAAAAAGCTGGGGTTGTGGGCGGGTAATATCGTATGAGGTATTGATGCAATCCAGTGTAAGCTGTATTTTTTTGATTTCAGGTGAGAGGCAATGATAACTTTCGCCCACGGACGACAAAAGGCCAGCTCCATAAATTTTAGGCGCCGAAGAATTTCCTACCAAGCCATATTCCACTGTCCACCAAGCCATTCGGGCCAGGCAAGTGGCCTCGCTGACATAGGTGTTGGATGCGATGGTATCATTGAGGCGAGTTTGGCAGGTCTGGATCTGTTCTTGGGTGGATTTTGGATTTTCTTTGATGTCAGAAAGAGATCGCACTGCTTCGTATACCAAGATGTCCTTATTCGAAAAAATGGCTTTTCGAGAAATTTCACCATAGTTGAGGAGATATTGAGCGTATTCTGGATCGGCAACAATCGGAGCATGGCCGGCTGCTTCATGAACGATATCGGGCGCCGGTGTATAGGCGAGGTGTTCGAGCGTTCGCATTTCGCAGGCGATGGGAAGGATGCCGAGTGATTGAAATTCTAAAAACACGGCAGGAGGAATAAACCCACTCACGGCCACGGCCCTCCAGCCAAAACGTCTGAGGCACTGGTCCATTTCTTCAATCAGGGGGATTCGCTCTGCGGAAATTCCGGTTTCTCTGAGACCATCCAGGTATTTTTGATGAGCGTGCTTAGAAAAATAAGCTTTTGCAATTCGCAGGATGAACCTCCAACTGGCTTGGTCAATCGGGGTATAAAGTGAAGCATCCTGCTTTGCGATAAAGGGCAAAAGGTAGTCTGGTATTTTTTCTGTAATTGGGCGAGTTCTCATAGAGAAATCAAAATAACCCAAGAGTAAGGATCGTGCTATAGGGGAGATGAAGAGGGAGCTCGAGTGGGTTATGGATCAAGCGGGTCGAAAGCCAGAATCGGAGCAGGAGGGGCCTTTTTGGACGCATCCTTATTTTTGGTATATCGTTCTGACGGGGATGCTTTTTGGCTTCCTTCTGATCATGGGGTGGGTTGCCTTGACGAATGGATGGATTCCCCAGCGAAGTGTTTAAACACCCCGCTAGACAAAGACACGAGTTTCGACTAGGCTGTTTTCCTAATTGTTTTTGATTACAGGTGGCCAGTAGCTCAGCTGGTAGAGCTCCGCACTGTTAATGCGGCTGTCGTAGGTTCGAGTCCTACCTGGCCAGCCAAA
>JAHFAC010000151.1 GCA_023250755.1 Bacteriovoracaceae bacterium
TGTCCAGCTCACCCCGGTTGACCAGGTCAGAGAAGACCCAGAAATTTCTTTGAAAAAAAATCGTGAATAAGGCGTCCGAAGCAAAGAAGATTCCGAGAAAAAAATAAACTTGGGTTTGGCTCCATCCTGCCAATGTGGAGGTGTTCGAATAAATAACAGCAAATAGGCTGAATTCTACAATCATCCATACGATGTCCGTGGCTACTGCAGTGAGGAAGTTGGATCGATAGACTGCCTCGCGGACAAAGTTGTTTTTGAGTTGAATCCAGTAAATATCTGCATAAGTAGAAAGGCGCATTTGATTCCTGTTCCCTCGCTCATCCACCCAAGCTCAGATAGCGGCGAATGCCCAGACCCCAACTCGCCCTTACTAAAGCCCAGCCAACCAAGAGCCAAAGCGAGGCGATGCCGATTTGGCCTAAAAATTCATTGAAGGACCATTGACCTAAAGCAAATTGAATCGGACCAAAGACAAAAAGATAAAATGGGGTCGATTTCCAGATCCATTGATAGTGAGAAGGAAAAAGACTGAGCGGAATCAGTTCGCCCGAAAGTAAGCTCACAACTAGATTTTTGACCATCAAAATGCTGTAGGCCTCTTCCCAGTAAAAGGCTAATGCGGCCAAAGAGGCGCTGAGCTGGTAATGAATGATGTTACCAAGGAGCGCAAGCGCCATGGCGCCAGCCATTCTCAAGGGAGAGCTGTTCAGCCAGAGGCTGGCAATCGCACCAAAACTAAGGCAAACAGCGGCAAGAAAGAGTTTGGGCGCGATTCCACGAATAAAGATGAATTCAACTACCCCTACCGGCCTGAGCAAATAGTTGCTGAGCTGACCCGTACGAATCATCTCGGCCAGGTCAAAGTCATGATTTCCGCCTCGGATCTGTGTAAAAAGGAGGCTGGCTAAGGTGTATTGAAGCATCTCTGAATAACCGAGGCCCGCGATTTGAGTTGCACCACCCACTTTGAAAAGAGCGTACCAAAGTACCCATTGAATGAGTGCTGGAACCAATGCCGAACCGAGTACTTCAAATAAGAATTCGAGCCGATAGACAGTCGCGTCTTGAAATCCGTTTTTGAGTGCGGCCCATCTCCATTCAAGATTCATTGGAGGCTTTCATGGGATGCCCTCATAAAGTCTTTGAATCACGTTCTCGAGGCTTTGCTCCTCAATTCCCATGTCAACCACTTGGAATCGGGTCATGAGGTTTTGAAGTACAGGGACGATTTGCTCCTGTTTGAGATCAAAGTGGATGGCGCCCATTGCATCTCCATGAGCCGTATCTTTTTCCGCTAGGCTGATATTTTTGTGAGCGACTCCTGAGACGGCACCGAGTTCTTCAATACCGGGATTTTGCATGAGTCGGACTCGGAGTCTTCGTTCTCCCTGGCGAGTCAGTGATCCCGGAGGCCCATCGTAAATCAATTCACCCGATCTTAGGATGAGAATCCTGGGGCAGAGCCGCTCGATATCATCCATATTATGGCTGGTCAGAATGATGGTCGCTTTTTCGCGTTGGTTAAAGACCTGGAGGAATTCTCTCAGTTTGTGTGCCGCAAAAACATCTAGTCCAATGGTCGGTTCATCTAGAAAAATGACATTCGGCCAGTGCAAGAGAGCCCCGATCAGTTCCATCTTCATTCGTTCACCCAGCGAGAGTCGCCGAATTTGGGTATTGAGGTGTTTTTTTACGTCGAGGAGTTCGGTCAGCGTATGAAGTCTCTCTTGGTAAAGTTTGAGTGGGATTTCATAAATCGCCCGCAAAAGCTCGAATGCGTCACTGGCTGGGAGGTCCCACCAAAGTTGGGCTTTTTGACCCATGACAAGTGAAATTTTTTGGCGAAACTCCAGGGGGCGCCTAAAAGGTTCAAAGTTCAAAACACGAGCTTCGCCCGAAGACGGTGGGATCAGGCCCGAGAGTATTTTGAGCAGGGTTGTTTTACCGGCGCCATTGGCCCCGATCAGTCCAACAAATGAACCTGATTCGATGGTGAAGCTCACGTTTTTGAGTGCTGTATGGGTTTGATAAGTGGGCCGAAGCAAGAGTTGAAATGCTCCGCGTAATCCCTCTCCCTTGATCATGGATCGAAAAGTTCTGGTGATGTTCTTAGCTTCAATGGTTGATGGTATTTTTGATGTCATAGTAGTGCTGGATAGTTATAGCAACCTTCATCTCTCCTACAAGGATAAGTTTGAGAAAGACACTGAAATGGCGCATAGCGGCGAGTCTGAAATGCTTTTTAAAGAAAGGAGGTGAATTTCCGATGAGAGACTGAGGACATCATTGCAATGATCAAGCGAAAAGCTGCGACACCCGAAAAAGGATCAAAAGACGAGTCAAAAGAAGGCCCAGGTCATAAAATAGAACTGCTTGAATCACATGAGTCTATGGATGATCAGTTCTTCAAGTTGAGTATTGAAGATTTTGTCGCTAGCAGGGAGCTTCAAAATGAAGTTTTAGGAAATAGTTCGGAAGATTTGAATTATCCTTTGTATCTTCGACTATCGGAACTCAAGTATGTGAAGATCGCAAATCGTGGAGTGGATTTACCCCTTGAGCGGCTGAGAGGTTACAATAAGAAGGGGACGCAGCACCTTTATCTCAGGAAAGAGGATTTTCACAGATACATGGGCTTGAACTTGGATCTTTCGAGAGCAACTCAAAAAAGCAGTACAGTCAGCAGGGAAAAGAAGCTCGGCCTTTTAAAGCATACCAATGAAATCGTTTTAGGGAATTTGTATGCGAATGAAGTCGATGCAAAGATGTTTGAGTCAGCCCGCGCAGCTGTTGAGGCAGCGACTACGGCTCTTTCTGATTTTGATGAAGCTTATAATTTATTGGATATCTTGAACAAGCACACGGATTATCTTTTTGCCCGGAGCGTCGCGGTGAGTTTTTATTCAGCGATGATTGCCAAGCAGCTCAATTGGAACTCGCCTGCAACACTTTTTAAAATTGCGGTTGCAGGGCTGCTTCATGATATTGGAAAAAAAGAGATTGACCGGGCTATCCTTTATAAGCCCAGGATGCATTTGACCCCAGCTGAAATAAAAATGATTGAAAGTCATCCGGTCAGGAGTGCTGAAATCCTTTCAAAGATACCGACGATTCCAGGCGAGGTGATTCAGATCGTGTTGCAGCACCATGAAAACTGCTTGGGAGCCGGATATCCCGTAGGGCTAAAAAAGAACCAGATTCACCCCGTGGCACGACTCCTTTCCGTTGCCGATCACTTTTCGTGTTTTGTCTTGAGGGGCCCCGAGGGACCTGGGATACCCCCAGCCCAGGCATTCGAAAAAATCCTAAGCATGTACCTGGATGCGCTGGACCCGACCTTTCTTCTTCCTCTGATGACTATTTTCCATTACTCGGTTCCAAAGGAGTATTTAGTGTTCGAGAAAAAATGGAAAGTGGCGTGAGTTTAAATATTATAAAATAAGCGGATATTCAAGTGGTGCTCGCGGAGGGACTTGAACCCCCACGCCTTTTGGGCACTGGCTCCTAAGGCCAGCGTGTCTGCCAATTCCACCACGCGAGCATTAATACTAAGAACCCCATCTGGAGGCCTTTACTCTTATTATAGTTTAACCCACTGTACCAGAAAATTTCCTGATTTATGCAGCAGCAGTGGGGGGTAAGGACCCGCTGCCGCTTCCTGCTCCGCTCTGTTTTTTTCCGCCTATTTCTTGAATCAACTTTAATTTTTTATTTTCAGATAACACTTTTTCAAGTTCTTTTTTAAGGTTTGTTTCAGTTCTGGCGAGTTCTTCTACGCGAATATTGAGCTTTTGCTGCACTTCTTTGCTTGCAACGACGGTTTTTTGCGCTTCTTCAATTCGCTTTTTCATTTCTTCAACGGCTCCAGAGTTGGCTTCTCTCGCTTTTTTTGTTTCTGTGAGTCGCTCTGTGAGCTGTTGATTATTTTTTCTGAGTTCATCCAGCATTCTTTGAGTGCGTTCGGCCTTGCTTTGAAGTGCGCTAAAATCTGCGAAAGAAGGACCCCGTGTTTTTGCAGCGTATTGTGCGCTGTTGATTTGAGCGCGTAGATCTTCGATTTTTGCCGCGAGTTGAGTGTTTTCATTTTTAGTCGCATTCAGCACTTTTTGAAGGGTAGCGTATTTTTGTTTAAAGTGGACTTCTTCAGTGGATTTATGGGGAGCACTTTTAAGTCGTTCGACACTCATCAATGTTTGAGAAAGTTGCTCCTTGACTCGGGTAAGCGCGAAATTTTTTTGTCGAAGCATTTCTTCACGCTGTCGGATCTCTTCTAAAAGTACTCGCTCCTTGTTTCGGTATTCAATTTCTCTTTGCCTGACCGTAGCGCTGAGTTTTTTAGAAAGATCTTGGATTTTTGCTTTTTCTTGGACTAGCTCCCCGATCAGTCCATCTACCCAGCGTTTGGCTCGGACGCTTCCTAAGTCATTTTTAATTTCGCTTGCCTCTTCTTGGACACGAAAAATAGTCCTCGAAAATTGGTCTAGGGTCTCTTCGGTGGAGACTTCTATTTTTTCCGTTTCAGCGGATTCTTTTGCTGTTTTTTGAGGAGTTTGAATTAATTCTTCATTTTTTTTTGACTCATTGATTTTTGATTGATCTTGAACCGAAAGGTCATCGTTAGTTTTATTGTCTGGTCTTTCGCCTGCTTCATGACTTGGTTCGAGATCTTCCTGATCTGAAATAATTTCATTTTCTTCGTTATTACTTTCTTCGTCGGCTAAATCTTTTTTAGAATTTCGATTAAAGGGCCAAATGCTTCTTAAAAATGATCCTTTGTTTTCTTCCTCAGTCGCGTCTTTTTCTTCTCCTTGAATGAGGTAAAGTGAATTTTTTTCTTCATCTTGAGATGCGTTTCCTTTGATAATGGTGATTCCATCGCCCATTCTATCAGTGACGGCACGCACTCGAGTGGTCTCATTTTCGAGCACCTGTCGAGAAGACGCTATATGTTGGTTCTCATCTTTGTCTTGGGATCCTTGGACAGTTTGTTGCAAGAGTTCGTCGATCGAATTAGAGCCAATACTTGCCTGTGAGATTGACTCATTGCTGTGAAGTGCTTTAAAAAGGACTTCTCCAGTGGGAGACGGCGCAGCCTTTTTGCCAGGGGCGTCCTCTTCAAGGAGTTGCGTGTAATTTAAATCCCCAAGTTCAATGTACTCGGTGGCTTGGGGTGAAGCTGGAGATCCGCTTTCAATCATGACCCCTTCGAATTGATGCGGCTCGGACAAGGCTTGCGCATCCATTTTGCCTTCTATTCCAAAAAGAGAAACGATTTCAGCTCGTTTGGTTTCAGGTTGGTATCTCAATACAACTCGGTGCGCATGGATCCAGAGAGAGTGAAGTAAAAATTCAAAAGGTCCATTTATTTTTCCAGTCTTAATTTTTTCAGGCAATTGAGCTAAATTGGCGATAATTTCGTCTGAAATT
>JAHFAC010000152.1 GCA_023250755.1 Bacteriovoracaceae bacterium
CAGCGCGCCGAGCTGCTTCATCGGGATGATCCAGGATCTCGCGCGAAATTTTGCCAACCTCAGCCTGATCCCCCGTCCACCAGGCTAGCTCTTTCGCATCAAACAAACGGATATTGGATTTCTCCTGGCCACCGTTGATATCGAGAAGGATAATGCTAGGTCTTCGCCTGCCACTGATGTGGCTCAATTCGGTGCTACTAATGCCTCCTGCCTTACCGATAAAAACATCGGATGCTTTGACCCACTCCATGGCATTTTTGACAAATCCGTTCACTTTTAATATCACCCTGCGCGATAAGGCCTGATTGATCCTAAACTTGATGCCGTCGTACCGATTCTGCTGTTGAGCAGGAATAAATTTTTCTAACTCAGCCAGCAAGGAGTCCAATCGCTCTTTCGAGTAAGACTGCTTAAGAGCATAAAAGCGCGCTTTGAGCTTACTCCCCATGGGCAATTGCAGCTCTCTTTCAATTTCGATCAGGGTTTTCCTCAAATTCTCTTGAAAATTCGCGTCTAATTCTGCCCGCAGAGCTTCCATCTTTTGCTTACAAACTTCATTTTTTCCACAAATCGCGGCAATTTGAATCGAATGATCAGAACCCTTCATGGATTCAGCTATTTTTCGGACCATGAGAGAATAGTCTCCCACCCCGTTGCCCCCGCTCATGATGGTGATGGTTTTTCTGGCTGGCTCCAATCCTTCTGCCGTAAGAAATGACGTGCGCTGGGCATCCTCCATCGGCTGGTCCCAGCGCGAATCTACCGGAATCCCGATGGCTTGCAAGCGCTCGCCTGGAAGTTTGTATTTATCAATCCACTCTTGGCGAATACCTTCATGAGGCACAAAAACGCGGTCATTGGGCTGATCCAAATCGCGCGCTAAATTGGCAAAGTACTGATCAGGTACATAATCCGTGTGTTGCCAATGAATCGGGATCTCCTTTGAGATCAGTCCCTCTTTGCGCATATAAACCAAGTACTCCACTAAATTTGGGAAGGTGGTGACAATGACATCTGGTTTTTGCTCGTTCAGATAGGCGGCAATCTTCAAAGCCGTCCTCCGATTGATATGTGGCATATCCCCCACCGAGGATATGCGTGCGCCAAACCATACGTAGCGATTAAAACCCCAATCATAGAGCCAGGGCGTATAATGAACCGAATTTTCAAAAACCCATTTTGAGGTTTTATCCTCAAATGGAGTCAAAAAATCATTGATGGACTTCATCGCAATATCAACTGAAGGGTTTTGAGCTTTCACTTGGCCTTCAATCGACTTGGCAGCTGACTTATGGCCATTTCCGTAATCACCCCACATGATGACAATTTTTTGATGGGGAGGATCAACCGCAAAGAGGGCAGAAGAAGGGAGAAGCGTGAGAAACAGAAATACATATCGAGCCAGAAGTCTCTTCATCTGATTGTTTTACGGTTAAATCAGAGAGGAACTTGAGTCCCCCCTGTGTCTGGAATGCCTCATACATGAAAAAAATTAGTCCCCCGATCTCACCGAAACAGGAGACTGCCAATCTTGCGAGGGGCGGTGGACCTCAAGCCCACAATAAATACGTCTAAAAAAGCTAGTCCCAAAGGCGATCAGGACATTGCCGTAATTGAAGTAGGCTTGCTTTAAATCAACCACCAAATTCTCATGTTCTTGTCTCTGAGCCAGGGATCTCTCCCAGTCAGGATGATTACTTTCAAAATCTTGAAGTCTCATCTTCGCATGATCAAATTGGCTAATGATATCGGCCGACACTTTAACTCCAAGTGCAGTGCCAATGGCATTGACTTTAAAGAGAACAATAATACTAGTCACTCTAAGCGCCGGATTAGCAAGGTTTGCCAAAAAGGTTGGGGCTGCAGCCGTGAACGCAGACATGACAGCAGCAAGGGTAGCCGGAACCACAGAAAGCGCCACCCCACCTGCAGCGTTTTCGATACCCCCACCTTGGATCACGGCTGAACTGCTGCCATACGCGATCGTCGTCAAAAAAGCGAGCGCACCCACGACTTGTGCGCCTGTCGGAGCAGCCGCAGCCCCAACACCCACCAAAAATGAAAGAGGCTTCAGGGCAGGAAGAAATAAAATACCCCCGGTCATAAGGGCTTGCATGAGAAGTTCAACTTGATTCAGATCCGACTCAGTTTTGATGGCTTGATTCAGCTTCTTGGTCAAATCCTCTAATTGTGAATCTACTCCAGGAATGCCACGAATCGCCGTTACTAATTCACGAAAATTCTCTTGCCCATCCTCAATGAACTGATGCCTCAACTTCGCTTGTGGAGACTGGTCACCCCCAACAAGCCCAGTCGCAATCCCACTCATGCGAATGCGAATTCCCAGTCCAAATTTCAGATTTTCAAACATTCGACTCTTGAGTCCCCAGATATAGTCCTCAAACTCTTGTGAAGTAAAATTGGTACCACAAGGCCAGTAACGCTTTGATCTCAGGCAATAACGATAGCCACCTTTTCCATCAGGAAAAACCGTAGTCCTTTGAGATAGACGCAATAACTCCGTACGTTCCTCAATGCTTGATGTGTTGCTAGCATTGACTTCAGAGATTCTCTTGTCGATTTCTGAAAAATAATTTTTACAAATATCACATTCACTGAGCGACCTGCTTCTTGTGGTCGCATTGGCAATAAAACAACCCCTAACAAAAGACTGATTCAATTCAGAATCAAGTTTATAGAATTCTGATATTTTCAAATTAATGTCTTGAAAAACAGATGGATTTAATTTTTTTTGAGCCTGGCAAGCAGGTTCACCCATAATTTCATCGTTCGAAAAAACTTCTCCAGTACAATAAATAAAAATAGAAAAAAATAAGCTTATAGAATTATAAAATTTATTTAAATTTGATTTTTTATCATTTTTTTTCAAAAAAGCTCCTCTACCAGGCCGCGCAAAGCGGGGTAAAGACATCGCATCATAAAAGGTGCGGTTCTCAACAGAGCTCTCACTTGCTTATGAGTAATTTCACTATAAAATTTGAGCTGATAATCATTAACTCTTCTAAAATAGTTCTCCATCCTTGGATCATCAAAAAATACCATAAGCTCGCTGTTCTTTAGCGCTGATGATCGGGTAAGGTTATCACTCCCCGTTCCAACACCTTCAGAAAGAATCATTTTTCGATGCAGATAATTAAATTGTCCTGGATTATCAGGTTCTGATTTTAAAAAATAGAGTTTTACTCCGTCAGCGTGGCCTGCTTTTTCTGCAATTTCCATCAACTCAGATACACGTTCAAGAGTTAAATAGGCTGGAGTGCCCCCCGGAGCAAAAATCTTTTGAGAATCAATACCATTAGTGAAAATTCGAAGCTCACCCCCATCACGAAGATATAAAATGATCGCCTCCTTGAGCGCCCTTGGTAAATTAAAGGCAAATGAACTAAGATCAATCTTCATCGTCTTTCTCAACCGACGAATGAGCTCCTGTTCAATACTGTTTTGCAAAGATTCACGGGACGCCAAAGAACGGCCAGGCCGTTCCTCAACCACCTGTCTAATCAAGTCATTTGTGAAGAGCTGAGCACGATGAGGGCGAAACTGAAAGGGAGCAAGAAGTTCATCCAATTTTGGCAAAACATTCACAACATCCATGATTCTGTTCAGCTCTTCTTTTAGCTCTTTAGGTAATTCTTCAGGCATAGTCTTGGACTGTGGATTTGCTTGCAATGAGCTGAGACGATGCAATATTTTTTCTCTCACAGGTTTTTTTGGATAAGGAGGATCTAGCTTCGACATCATGGACCAGAGTCTTTGATACAAAAGGCTGAGATCTGTACCCAGATAGGGTTTGCTTGGATCCACGGGTCGAATCAAAAATGCGGAATCCAGGGTTTTGAGTGAAAAATTATCAAAAGAACGCCCTCCGATAAAAATAACCTCATCGGGCGTACCGCGATCAATGATCAAAATTTTTTCATGGATAAAATCAGTTAAACCCATGCCATTTTTCAACTTAGGAATAATTCGACCACAGATCACATCGCCAGGGTGAGGAAGGGAGGAATCCGAAATCAACTCTGCGACCTGAAGTCCATCAGTAATAGATCCTGCTAAACGCCCGGGCTGCAAAGACCCTGTATGCTCAAAGAGATACCGCACGTGAATCCCTTTTTTTTGTGCCTCTCGAAGCGAACCCAGAAAACGTGCTCCGTGCTCATCAAAACCCTGTTTGTAAGCGACCACCTCGATCGAATGTTTGGCTTTACGAATGCAGTTCAGACGTACCTCAGCATCAACACGAGGATCATCGAGGTAAATCACATCTGTGTTTAAATTAGTCCGCTCCGGATAGTCATCCGCATGGAGCAAAGGCTGGAATAAAACCAGCAAAAGAATAAGGAAGGGAAATCGTCCCCCAAAACCCATGTCCTTCTATCGTCTTGGGATTCTCAATCCTTGAACATCCGAGCGCAATGCCCGTAACGCAGAACTCCAATGACTCCATCTGATCTTTGCGAGAACAGGGCGGTGATCAACATCAGGGCCGAGAATAGGAAAGAAGCGCCATACCGCGCTCCATGGATCATTGGAATCCACACCCCCCAGGCAGACATAATTTTGACAGGGCTGTTCTACATCAGGAGTAGAATCCCAATCACCAAAATTACTAAAAATCTGGTCAATCCTCTCTCTCAAAACCGTTGAATTGCGCTCAACAGGAACCGGGTGTCCTTCTGAATCATTCATGAAATTACCAAAAAAACTCAATGCGGGCTTTCGACGACCATACCCTTCCTGATGATAGCCAAATACAGTGCTAAACTCAGCCGGATAAGGAAGCACTGAATCAAAACCAAAAGTTCCCTTTTCAACGTTAAAATCTCCTCCAACGATCGTGGGATACGCCCGGTCAATCAACTTAACCCAAGTTGCCTGTAAAACGGCTGCACGGTCCACTGCCTCCCAGGCGCTGGGATGCAAGCTGACAAATTGGATCAGTTCACCTGACTTACGCAAAGGGCAAAGAACAGCTCCGCCATCCAAAGCAAAAACTGAGCGACACTTCCCTTCGAGCGTCAGCTTTTGAGTATTCCAACTCAGGCAAACCTCATGAAATCCCAAAGCTCCAAAAGTACACACCACCTCATACCCTTCTGGAAGAATCGGAGCCTCCATCCCGGCGCCTAGAAGCTGCTCTCGACTTTGAGGCTCTTGGAAGAAAATTACATCAGGGAGTGTCCGTTTTAAATGCTCCCCAATTCTCTTGCCCGCGTCTGGATTACAGAGTTTATAGCCGGGACAGACGGGCTCAAATTGAAAGGAGTGATTCAACTGAACTTGCGATCCGCCCACATTGAAACTAAGAACTTTTATTGAACTATCTTGCTGCGGGGTAACCGTCACAGGTGGAAAAAGAGCTTCATAATCCCCATGCAATG
>JAHFAC010000153.1 GCA_023250755.1 Bacteriovoracaceae bacterium
CTTTATTACTTGGCGCGGATGCTGGAGTCCGGAGAGGATCCGCTCTTTATTGTACGCCGTTTAGTGATCCTGGCCTCAGAAGATATCGGCAACGCTGATCCACGGGCTTTGATGATTGCTGTTGCGGCAAAAGAAGCTGTTGATTTTGTCGGAATGCCAGAAGCCCGAATTAATCTCGCTCAAGCGGTGACTTATCTTGCACTCGCTCCCAAAAGCAACGCGAGCTATGAGGGTATCAATGCGGCATTGACTGAGGTGAGGGAGTCGGGAGCATTGCCTGTGCCCTTTCATTTGAGAAATGCGACAACTGGGTTGATGCGATCAGAGGGATATGGCAAAGGATATCGGTATGCCCATTCTGAAACCGAGACCCGGGCTAGGCAAACTCATCTTCCTGTTAAAATTTTGGGAACAAGATTTTATTTTCCGAAGGAAATCGGCCTTGAGCGTCAATTCAAAGAGCGCCTGGATTCATTGAATCCTGATTTTGACGAAAAAAAGATCTTAGATGGAAAAGTGGATGGGAAAAAAGAGTAAGGGCTGCTTTAAGAATCCCGGGCTCGGATGAGTGTTGGAATGCCACTTGTACCCCATTTTTTGAGATTTTCTGGGAGTGATTTTCCTAAAATCAACGATCGTTTGATCGCATTGCTGGACTCTTGGGCGTTCAGTAGATCTTTGAGAATGATCATGAGTTCTTCTTCTAGTTCATCGACAGGAGAGAGGGAAGAGATCTGGAATAGAGTTTTTACTTGTAGGATCGAGTCCGTGAAAATTTGGAGGCCATCCAAGAGTTTTTGCAATTGATTCAGATTCTCTTCGTTGGGTAGGGATTCTTTCTGGCTCAGGTCTGACAATTTTTCTGCGAAGGGAAGAAGCAGTTGCAGAGTTTCGTGAGCCAGCTCTTTTGCGTGAGCGAGCGGGATTTCATTTAATTCAGTTTCGATTTGGGTCATAGCAATGGCTCCGTTAAGTGGGGACGAGTGGGTAGGGGAATAACAGGTGCATGCTGGATAGCAACAGGTTTTACTTTGTCGAGAGTGTGCTTGATCCAGCTTCTGAGAATGGCAACTCCGTTTCCGAGTTGGTGATAGGCTTCTGCACTTTCGTGGGAGAGCTCAGCCAGGTGGGTGCCCTTGAGATTATGCATGAATACCTTAGAGAGTTGCGAGAACGCACGAAGAGGCGAGTGGAGCTCTCCTAGTTGTTCTGCCAGGCGGTCCAGCTCCTTGAGCTTGAGGCCGGTATTCTCAATCTCTGTTCGATCTGCGAGAGTCATCAATTTATCGGAGCGCAAGTGGCTGCATTTTTTTGAAAGAGTTTCGGACTCCAACCGTGCTTGGGCGTAGATGCGTTCCAGCACTTCTGAGGACTCATCCATGGCGCGCAGTGCTTGAATCAAGCTCGGCTCAATTTGATTTCTGGAAATCTCATGACAAACGGGGGGCACCCATCCACAGTACCAAGACCTCGCAATGTGACCGATGACTTGGGATGTCCACTCTTTTATTTTGAGCGAATGGTTGGTGATAGGCTCAAAAACAACGCCACCGCCCTCGTTTAAGTGCCTGATTTTTGAACGCCTTACCTCGAGAGTCTGTAATTCATCACCTGCGCCGAGTTGAGTCAGATGATCTTGCAGCGTGAGTTGCTTTCGAAGAGCCCACTCTTGGGATGCGTAATCCCAAATTCCATAGACTGCTTTGGCAGAGGCAGAAGCTGAAACCACATAATGCCCATTTCCATACGGTCCCGAGGCACTGGTTTGGTTTGGCTCAATTGCAATATGAAGGACTCGGGTCCCGAGAACACTGGCGAGTTGGGTGGCGGCGGAATCTCCAGTGATCAGCCAGTGGGATTTTGCGATCAGTGAGGTCCAAATCTCAAAATCGATTTCTCCGACAAATGACCGAACTTTTTCCTTATCGCCGCCCATTCGTGTCAGTTCAGAAAAAAACAGCTCTGCATTTTTATTATTACGTGAATCGGCCAGAAGAAGGATGAGATATTCGGGGTGATTTTCGGTGATCTCGAGGGCGATCTTGGCCCATGCCTCAGGGTTCCATTGCGTGGGGATGTGGCTTTCTTGCAACTGTAATGAGACCCATTTTTTGGAAAGGTCCTTGTGCGTGAATCCGAGTTGCTCAAACCCCCCCTTGATTGAGAAAAAATTCTTTGATGTGACTGCTGCGGCATCGTCATTTTGCTTTGGTTCGCCAAGATGAATTTGCAAAGCCGTCAGGAGCTGGGTTGTGAGAATATCTGTGAGATGGATGTTCTGTTCAACATCTGATTTTTGATGCCCGCCTTGGATAATCGCTTGGATGTATTGGCTCCATCCATCCATGCAAGAAAGCGTGAAGTCTTCGCGTCGCGAATATCCTAATTTTACGTGTGCAGGAATCAGTGCAGTGAGATAACTGCTCGCTTCAGAGAAAGACCAATTGATGACAAAATCCCAAGGATGTTCTGACAGGGGTGCTACCCAATTTGCCAGCTCTTTTACTCCTTGATCGATCGTTTGAGTTTGATTCAGAAGGGGACCTAGGAATTTTTCTTCTGGAAATGAATGGACGTTTTTAAGCCAAGAAATGCGCTTTGCTGCATCACTAAAGCGATCTCGGATGACAAAGTGGATTTCAAGTTCGGGGTAGAGTTGCTGGACCGCCCGAAGTGCCATGAGACTTTGAAGGGAGCTTCCTAGATCCGCCAACTGGATGATGAGGCAGCGTGATTTTTTCCTGGGTTCATTGGCTGAGTTAGAAGCGCTCATGAGGGTGCTCCTGTCTCAGTTTCATCTTTGCATTCGCTGAGGAGTGCCAAAATCAATCTACGTAAAAGCTCATCGACGTCTTTTTTTTCATTCGATGGACTTTCAGTCACTTCGCCTTTGAGTAAGTTTCCATTTGCAGCCATCTGTCCTCCATGACAGAAAATGCTGGCCTGTTTTTAGTCAGACCCGTAGTGAGTCTGCTGTGCCAGCATATCGGTTGATCATCGTAACCAATTCTAAAGCTCCTGCGTGTCCGGGTTGAAGATTGAGGATATTTTGTGCGCTTGCCTTTGCTTCGGATAATTTTCCCATCTGAAATTCAATTCCAGCTAAGCTGTAGAGTATCCCTATGTTAACCGGCCCACTCATGACGTAGTTGCGCAAAATCTTTGATGTCATTGCGTAGTTCTTGAGCTCATAGGCGCATCGGATCAAGTAGGAGATCGCAACAGGGTTTTTTGGGTCAATATCGAGGGCAAGGGCAAGATAGTCATGGGCAAGCTTTTTTTCGCCTAATTCAAAAAGACAGGTCCCTAATCCGGCAAGAGATTTTTCATTCCTGGGATTGGCCGCTACAGCATCTTGAAAGCACCGTTTCGCTTCGGTGATTTTGCCTCCCTTGAGATAAAGAGCGCCCAGGTTGGTTTGGATTTCTTCGGCCATGGGATCTAATGAAAGCGCTTGATGGTAATGAGATTCTGCTTTTTCTTCGCAATTGCAACGCATCCAGCAATTTCCGGCGGTTTTATAAAGTTCAAAACGGTCCTGTGCGTCCAAATCTTTCAAAAAAAGAGCCCTTTCGATGAGTTCTGCAGCTTCCTGATCCTTTCCGCGTCGGATGAGGATAATCGAGTAGTGGCGATAGGTCTCCAGGGAGGGGTGGTAGGTCAGCGATTCCTCGTAGCTGATCTCAGCTTCTTCTAGATTTCCTTCAGCCTCATGGCATCGGCCGATCCAGTAATGCGCTAGCCCAGAATTTTCACTGGATTGTAAAATGGCTTTAAAGATATTCCGCGTGAGTGCGTATTCGCCTGCCTTGAAAAGAAGCTCGGCATTTTGAGTTAGGAACGGAAGATTCAGTTTTCCGGTTGCGAGATAAATCCCATCCATCACTGGGCGGCCCATTTCAGAAGGAGTGTCTGAATTTTTGGGCAAAATTTCAGATAATGAACTCATATTTTCAGGGCTGTCTGAAGTATTCCTGGATTTTGGTCGAATCTGAATGAGGTATCCAGCGACCTGGCTGCTCAGTTGCCCGCTTCGAGCAGTATCGAATTCAGTCAGAGCCTCTTCGAGAGTGAGGATTCTCACCATTCGGTCACCGCGAGTTGGAATGGATGTCAAATCGATGAGCTCGTAACCGTGAAGAGTAAGGTGTTGCGAGAGGGCGGTCTGGAGGGTTGTTTTTAGGTCTGGTGTTGAATCGATCATAATTTGCGGTCGAGCTCCTCACCTGATCCCGTGGACCCTTTGCTTTTGAATTTTCCAACCATCTCCCGGCTTTTTCGAGATGAATTCAAACTTTTCAGTAAATTACATTTTGCATCCTCAATTCGATCGATAATCAGCCGGTCAATAGTCAGGATCTCATTTACCAGGATCCGCTCGTGTGCCAGGGTGTTCTCAATGGTTTGAATCAGATCCTGGGTTCGTTCATTTTTTGGGAGCTCTGAGACGATTTTGCTGATTTTTCGATCATGGAGCTGGAGCGCACGGATCAAATGGTCTCGATTGTTTTCAAAATCAGTCAGTTGTGAAAGGTCACCTTGCGCCGCCAGGGCCAAGAATTCTTTCGAAATTCTGCGAAACTCTTCAATGCATCGGGTTTTGCTTTGAAGCAGCTTCAGCAGGGTCATCGTTTTCGCTCCACCTGTTCTACTGCCACACGCCATCCGCCCAAAAGGGTTTCAAGAAGTTTCTGAACCTGTTGCAAGGCTTCTTTCGAATTTTCGAGGTTTGCCTTGACCAACTGGTCTGTCATAAAATTATACAAGCGTTCTAGATTGCGAGCAACGTCACCCCCAATTTCAATGTCAAGGGAGTTGACCAGTTCGTTCAAGATATCGTGAGCTTTGACGATGTGGGTGCCTTTTCCGGCTAAATCCTGTTTATCGAGGCACGCTGTCGCTTTTTTGACGTTTTGGATGGCTGCCTCATAGAGGAGGAGTAGGATTTGCCCTCGCGTGGCGGTCTTAACGGCGATTTGCTTGTATTGGTTTGCACCTGGATTTCCTGCCATTGTTCCCCCCTAGGTTCCTTCTCCTAGATTATCCGCCCAAAAGCTGGGCCACTAAGTTGTTACCGCCTGTAGGTAGTGCTGTACTGAGGTATTGTTGTTGCCTCTGGAGATTGCCCAGTGATGCTTGCAGTCTCGAGAATTTGTCAGTGAGTGCCTGAGTGCGCTGTTCTATCTGTTGCTCTTTCCTGGCAATGTCATCATCCAGTCTTTGGATTCTCTCACGCAAACCATGTTCCCGCATCACGAGCGTTCCAGTTCCTGAACGGGTATAACCCGAAAGAATTTCTTTCATCTGGTTAGCAAATCCGTATGCACCGGTGATGGCTTCGGCGACTGCTTCAAAATTACCTTCCATGGATTTTGTGAA
>JAHFAC010000154.1:0-3371 GCA_023250755.1 Bacteriovoracaceae bacterium
CCGATCAGTTCGTGAAAAAAAAGCCCCTCCCAGACCCATCGGATCCCAAAGTAACGACTTCACGGCATGATCGAGCGGCATCTGCAAAACCTGTTCAAGCACAAACCCTAGAAGGAGAAAGGTGATATCCGAATAAAGAACCCGCTCTCCCGGAAAGGATTCGGGCACTATAGCCAAAACTTGTTTTTTCATCGCTAATTGGCGTTCGGCTATGGAAATTTTATACAATGGTCTTGGAGCAAACTGAACTCGGAGCTTTTCCCAAAATGGGGCCCAGGCGGGGAGTCCCGCAGTATGCGAAAGGAGATGGCGCAATTCAATCCTTCGAAAAGGATATTCCGGCAAAAGAGCTCGAAGTGGCGTATCCCACCGAATCCACCGTCGCTCTACCAACAGTGCGGCGAGTGGCGCTGTAGCCATCACCTTGGTAAGCGAGGCAAGATCAAAAGCCGTGGTGGGCAACATGGGCTGTGAAGACGGGATCATCCTTCGATTTCCCAATGCTGCCACTTTTGCATAGCTCGGTTCCTGAATATCCCAAACTCCTGCAACAAAGCCCGGTGCCACCCCCTCTGCAAGTCCCTGTTGAAGAACTGCCCAAGCCCTAGGAAACTCCGCTTCTAAAAGTTCAATTTGCTGCAGATCCATCTGCGAAGGTTAGTCCTCCATCTCTTTACGAGCTTTGACCATCAGGAGCTTTGACCATTTTGGAAAAACTCGTCCCATAAGACTGAATGAAAAATCCACCATACGCCCCTTGGGCTGTAAAATAGGAATTCCACGAATCTCTTCAACGCTAAAACCCGCCTGCCAACACAGCTCATGGACCTTTTCAAAATTAAAAATTCGGACATGCTCACCAAAATGATCTTCTGGATAGGCCCCTGCCATCGCGAGATAGCGCCCCGAAAGAATGCGCACACGATTTTCTAGGCTATTGAGATTAGGAGTCGTAAAAATAAAAACCCCTTGGGGCCTGAGTACTCGCCAGCATTCTTCAAAAAAATGTTTGGTGTCATATAAATGCTCCAAAATTTCACCGGCATGGATAAAATCAAAAAAATCGTCTTCAAAAGGCAATCCGTCTTCTACATTTGCCACCTTGATCCGAATCTGACGCTTCTCAGCTGCTCGCGCCGCAGCCTCATTGATCTCAACTCCCCATACTTCATTGTTCTGTTCTCGAATGAGATGCGAGATCTTCCCTCCCAAGCATCCCACATCCAAAACTCGCCTACCGTGACCAATTTGCTTTAGAAGATACTCTTTTCTGAGAGGAATCTGAAATAGCGTATCTTCGGAGGACAGACTGTCCACTTTCCTGACATAATCTTGCATCTGCATCGATGGGATCCCCTCTCGTCATTCATTGCACCATGAATTGACATCACTTTCCAGTAAAGAAGGCCCTCATCACATGACCCGCAATCTGCGGATTTTCTTTTAGGCGGCGAAGACAGTAACCGTACCAATCCTGACCAAAAGGAACATAAATACGAACTTTGTAACCTTCTTTAAGCAACTCATTGCGTTTGGCATCACGAACGCCCAAGAGCATCTGAAATTCATAACGACTCCGGTCAATGGATTTTTCTTTAATATACTCCTTGGCAAACTCCATGAGTGGATCATCATGAGTGGCGATCCCGACATGCATTTTCTGTTCAAAAAAAAGAACCAGCAATTTTTTATAATTTTCCCTAATCTCATCGCTTCCCTGGAATGCGATCTCCTTAGGTTCCACATAAATGCCTTTACAAAGCCGAATCTCGGCTGTCAGTGAAGCGAGAGCAAGAACATCTGCCTCACTTCGACGCATTCGAGCTTGAATCACAACCCCTACGTTTTCAAGCCCTTCCTGTCGCAGGCGCCGGTAAAGATCCAATGTACGAGTCGTATATGGAGAATTTTCCATGTCAATTCGAACAAACCGCCCAAATTGTCTCGCTTTTTCGACGATAGCCTTCAAATTTAAATAACAAAATTCAGGGTCAATATCCAACCCCAAGGAGGTCAGCTTGACTGAAACTCCAGATTTCAATTTGTTTTGATGAATGGCTTCGAACATCTTTTGAGCCATTTCAGTGCTCTCGGCGGCCTGTCCGCGATCCTTCACAAACTCGCCTAGGACATCCATCGTTGCCACAGCGCCCATGGAGTTCAACTCCCGAACGACACGAACAGCGTCTTCAAGGGTTTCACCTGCAATATAGCGCCTGGCTACCGAATGAACCACCGACTTTGGAATCCACGGTAAACTCTTGGCGATCACCTGATTCAGCATGAAAACCTCACCGCGCCCTCACCACATCAATGCCGTGTAAGTCTCAGCAATAATTTTGGGGGCACCCGCTTCTTCTGCAATATAGAGGATTTTTGTCCCACGCGAATGATGTCCCACTCCACCGCCCTTGAGGGTCGAATGATAATTTTGTGTGAAAGTAATCATCGAATACTTAGGATGGCGATAATAATACACATCTTCGGGACCTACATGAATCGTAGAATAGCGTGAACTCAATGACGCCTTGTAGGCTCGCCATTGATCACGATTCTTGTTCTGTGCCGAAAAATCTGAATGGTAATAGTTAATATAACCGTCGATGCCTTTGCTCTCCCAAGCTCCGATCCACCCTTCGAAAAAGTTTTTGAGTTTTAAATCCTGCCCTGGAGCAAGGTACTCCTGCGATAGCTCCGAAAAAATCAAAACAGGCGTTAATCCGAGGCGGATAAAGGGCTGGATCTCCCGTATCTCTTCGTTTTTCACGACAATACAACCCTCACTGTCGTAATCCTGCTTGAGACGATCGGGTTCGTTGGTTGCATGAAGCATGATATTCGAGCCAGTCCGGCCCGCAAGCTCGTCATAAGTGTTGGGATAGTTCAGGTAAAAAGCGACTGCTCCAAACTTTGGCTTAAGACCCGGCGGACGAAGTAAAGTCTTGGAAGTGTAAATACCCTCAGGCGTTTTAAGGTCTCCCTCTTCTTCTTTATCGCCCTTTACCTTTCCCAAAGTGGCATGGAAAGTCTTGCGCATTTCAAAACGACCATTCACATATTCAGAGACAAAGAGAGTATTGGTCTTCTTGTCGACCAAAATGGCGGTCACAGGATGTCGGTCAACTTGCGCTCCCGCATCTTGCGCAATCAGTCCCCCAGCAAAGAGAAGAGAACTCAGCAAGTAAGCGCGCCAGCGAAATCCCCAAACGCGTTTAAGCGCCTCGATCACAATCCCCCTATGCATCTTGGACTGACCGACTTTTCGATCTTCAAAAACAATCGGAAACTCGATCCATCGATATTTTTTCCGAAATGCGCGGTACTTGAGCTCAATTTGAAATGAGTAACCATCGGATTTAAGGGTCTCAAGA
>JAHFAC010000154.1:3381-5338 GCA_023250755.1 Bacteriovoracaceae bacterium
AATCCCCCCGTGAAATCACGAATGGGCGCACCGAGAATCAAGCGCGCATAAAGGCTGCCTCCCTGACTGAGAATCTTACGGCCCAATCCCCAATTGTGGGTCCCCCCTCCCGAGACATAGCGCGAACCAATGACAAAATCGCAGCTTTCAAGAAGCTCAAGCATTTGCGAAAGATACCGGGGATGATGCGAAAAATCCGCGTCCATTTCGATGAAAGCGGCATAGCCCTTTTCAAGCCCCCACCGAAACCCACTCACGTAGGCAGTTCCAAGTCCCATCTTGCCTTCTCGATGAAGAACATGAACGCGTGACAACTGACTTGCTAAAAGGTCTGCAACCTTCCCAGTTCCATCAGGAGAATGATCATCCACAATGAGCAAATCCACTGTCTCAGGGGCGACTTGAAGAATAGCCTCAACCAGTGGCTTGAGGTTCTCCGCCTCATTATAGGTGGGAATGACGATTAAAACCCGCATGCAGTGCTCCAAAGAGCTACTTTAAAACGGGATATCGTCTTCTGTAAAGGAAGGTTCTCCCGGCGCTCCTCCAGAGCTTGCAGGGGCCATTCCCTCCGAAATTCCCGTTTCACGGGGAGGAGCATCTTGTGAGCGAGCAGCTCCTGGCGCCGCACCCAAAAACTGAATCGTCTGAACCTGGATTTCAGTGGTGTAGCGAGTTTGGCCCTCTTTATCCTGCCATTGCCGAGTTTGAAGGCGTCCTTCGAGATAAACCTGGCGCCCCTTTGCAAGATACTGTTTGCAAAGTTCGGCTTGTTTTCCCCAAACCACCACTTTGTGCCACTCCGCACGCTCTTGTTTTTGCCCAGACTTATCGGTCCAAGCCTCATTGGTTGCGACACTGAAGTTAGCCACAGCTGCTCCGGATGGAGTATAGCGGACTTCTGGATCCTGTCCCAACCGCCCTACCAAAATCACTTTATTGACTGACATGGGACTACGATTAGCTTTTAGAATTCCCCTCTGTCAAGGCTTCTTCTCTGTGAAGAGGGAGGGGAACCGAGGGCGCAGGAGAAGGACTCCCCCCCTTTTCTGGATAAGGAATCCCTTTTTCAGCAAACTTTCTCCGCCAATGAGCATCCATTTCTTCTTTTGCCCGCTCGACATTGTCTAGATAAAGGTATGGATCAAATCCACAGTGAGGACAGCTTAACGCATGGCGCATTCTGAGGCGGTAGATTGTTTCGAATAAAGCCCAAAAAGGAAGAAAGGAAACCACGCCCTTCCAAGCCAACCATGGCCAGCCAAGCAACATGAAGAAAAGCGCTGTAATTCCTATCTGAACGCAATGCCAACCCCCTGGCTGTGGACGAAAAGATACTTTTCGAGAGGCTTTACAAAAGGGGCAGAAAAATGACCAGATAGGAGAAGAACGACTCTGCCAAAGCGACTTAAAAGAAAGACGCACCTTTCGAGCCGGTCGAGTTCGTCTATTTATTTTTGATTTTATGTTCTCTATTTTTCGGTCCATCCATTGACCTCTTCCTATTCATGATAGCATAAAGTGGAATGATGCAAGCCCTAGGACCTTCCATAATCCGATTCTCCCCTGCTTGGTCGTGGTGGGCCGATGAGGTCCTCCCGAGCTATGTCAAAAAACGTTACAGTCCACGAGAACATTGGAAGGACAAACCCTTCACAGAGGCAGATGCCACTTTTTTTTCAAAGGGGATCCAAGATCTCTCCGAAGTTTTTACAGAGGCTCGCCCTGAGTCTGGAGGGAGGGAAATTTCTTCCTACTTTCAACATTCACGGTACCGCTCAAGCTATCTGCTTTATTTTCTCCCTCTCCAGGCCGCCAAGTTTCAAACCCTATTTCAACTTCATCGGCTAGCCCTATCTGCTGCTCTGGCCCATGCCCGTAAAACGGGGATTTTGCGCGTGGTGGATCTCGGAGCTGGCCCCGGAACCGCTTCACTGAGTCTCTTGCTCTGGCTACT
>JAHFAC010000155.1 GCA_023250755.1 Bacteriovoracaceae bacterium
ATGGTCAATACTTACGTGACCGAGAGCATGGTGTACATGACCGCAGGGTTGATTGACCGAAAAGATGTGGACTATTCCATTGAGAGTGCGATTGCAAAAGTCTTTGCCACAGAGACACTCTGGGAGTGTGCTGACGAAAATCTCCAGATTTGGGCAGGCAATGGATTCATGAAAGAGTATCCATTTGAGCGCTGGCTCAGAGATGCGCGCATTAACCGGATTTTTGAAGGAACCAACGAAATCTTGCGCGCCTTTATCGCTCTTTCTGGATTGCAAGGGCCGGGAGAAGAGTTGTCAGGCTTGGCCGATGCCATTAAATATCCGCTGAAGGGCTTGGGTCCAGTAAGCGACTTTGTTTTTCGTAAAATCAAGCAAAACGTCGTCGGAGAGTCGATTACGCGATCTCACTCAGCACTTAAGAAAATGGCGGCGATTCTTGAAGAGTATGCGGTTGAATATGCAACTCAGGTCGAGGTGCTTCTCCGCCGCCATGGACGGGAGATTCATCTCAGACAGTTTGCTCAAAAACGCATCGCCGATATCGCTATCGATTTTTATGCCATGGCTTGCCTTCTTTCTAGGGTGACCCATGTCATTGAAAAACGAGGTGGGCCTGAGAAATGCGAGATGGAGCTTGCGATCGCAGAATCGTTTTTTATTCGCGCAAATCGTCGGATTCGAAATAATTTTAGAGCCATTGACCGCAATGATGATGATTACATGAAGCTTATTGCCGCAAAATCTTATGAACTTGGGAAGTATCCATTTGAAGTTTTGGGGGAGTAGTTTTTTTCAAAACGCCCTAGAAGAGACTCCATGCGCCGCCTGCGGTAATGGATGAGGATTTGCCTATAATACCGGCAGAATTTAATGTTAGCTCTGCGAAATCGAGGGTGATTGAAAAGGTATGATTGTTCTCAAAGACGTGTGACCAGTTGAGTCCTGCCCCCACTTCACGAGTTGAGAGGCTTAAGATCGATGTGCCATCAGTCACGGGTGAGAATTTCAGATAAGCGCTAATGCGATTTTGAGTGTTGATCAGTCTTGAAAGTGCCGGAAAAAATTGAGGTCCATAAACATTCGTATATCCAAAGCGATTTGGACTGACAATCATAGTGGTATAATACCCACCCAGCATCAGAGAGAGTGTCCATGGGTTTTGTATCAATTTTGGCACATAGCCCACGCGAAAATTAAAACCAAAAAAATAGACAGAAATATCGGATTGGTTATTGCTGATGGGAAGAGCAGTAGCGAAAGTCGTGATTCCAATGTCCCAGTTCTCAAATTTGAGTGGTTTTTGAAATGAGATTTTTGCAGTGAGCGCTGCCATTGAAAAATCAGCTTTGTTGGTTTGGGAGTATGAAAGAGTGGTCATCCCCAAACCGGTCGAGAGGTGTGTGGCATGGGAGGCATTATTTGATATTTGTGTCCTTTCGGTTTGAAGTTTACAGGCGTCCCAATCAGGATAGAAGAGGTCGAGTTTTTCTTTTTCTGTTTCACCCAGGGGTCCTATCGCCATGACTTCGATAGGAGTGATCTTGGCTTCATAGGATACTGGGAATTGAAAATGCCCAGATTGAGTTAGCTTTAAACTTTGGTTATTCACTAATAGGTTCCATCCAGGACGAATGAATATTCCCTTGATTTGCTTTTCTTGAAATTGGATGGGCTGCCATTTTAAATCTTTAATCTGATTTTTTTCTGAGTCGGGAGAGAGGCGCAGTTCAGGGGGTGATGTAGGGGTGATGTCGCAGTCGCCAGGTTGAGCCGTATCTGCCTGAGCAGGAGCAGTTCCTATTGTTGGCATGAACCAACTCCCCCAAATACTCAAAAAACAGGCTAAAATACGGAAGTGTTTGAGGTACACCCATTGATTATAGGATAAAACCAAGCATGCGCACGAAAAACCCCTTTGATCTAAAGGCTTTTGTGTGAATCACGTGTGGTTTTTAATAGTGTATTAATTTAATCAGATTGTATAAGTTTTAGACAGTTGAGTAGATTAAGGACGCAGCTTGTTGTTTAAATTAAGCTAGGGGCTGAATGGCGCTAATAGGTATGCGGACTTACCTTAATTAAAAAATATGTTGCACGGCACTGCTCTTGCTTGGTTTGGCACCGATTGACGAGAGCTTATCCACTATGATAAGGTCCCAACGGTCAAAATTTTACCTTATGTCTGAGGTTCTTAGGTATTCCAGAAGTTCTCGGAGGTTACCACAGAATGTTTAAAGTAGGTGACAGTGCTGTTTATCCTGCCCATGGTGTTGCGATCGTTAAGAGGATTGAAGAGAAGGATGTGGGCGGCAGAAAAAAGAAATTTTACGTGCTCCAAGTGGTTGATAATCAGATGACCATCATGGTTCCGACCGATAACGCGGATTCTGTGGGGCTACGTGAGATTATTTCCACTAAAGAAGTTAGTAATGTTTATAAAATTTTAAAGCAGCGAGATGTCAAGATCGATCAAACGACTTGGAATCGGCGCTATCGCGAATACATGGAGAAGATCAAGACCGGTTCTGTTTATGAAATTGCTGAAGTTTTGCGCAATCTTTTTCTTTTGCGCCACAGCAAGGATCTTTCCTTTGGGGAGAGAAAAATGCTGGACCAGGCAAAACACCTCTTGGTGAAGGAAATTTCCCTGGCGAAACAGGCGAAGGAAGACCAAGTCGAACAAGAAATCCAGACGATTTTTGCCTCGTAAAATCCATTCTTACGGTAAGATATCGGGTTGCAGGGGGGCTTCTGCCCCGCTCATTTGAAAGGACCAGTCAAATGGCAACGCCGATTCGTGAAATAGTTTTAACCAATTCAATGTCGGGCAAGAAAGAGAAGCTCCATACATTGAAGCCCGGAAAATTGACGCTGTATTCTTGTGGTCCAACAGTTTATGGGTTTATTCACATCGGGAATTTACGTGCCGCCTTGGTTTCTGATCTTTTTTTTCGATATTTAAAAAAGGCCGGCTATGCGGTGACTTATGTTCGGAATTACACGGATGTGGATGACAAGATCATAAAACGCGCCCACGAAGAAAACACGACCCTTGAAGAGATTACTAAAAAATATATTTTAGAAGTTGAAAAAGATTACTCAAGTGTCGGAATGATTGATCCCACCCATAAGACAACGGTGACCGCTCATATTCCACACATTGTTCAAATGATCGAAAAAATTCTAAAAAATGGCCATGCCTATGTCGTAGAGGGTGAGGTTTTGTTCTCTATCCAAAGTTTTAAAGGCTATGGGAAGCTATCTCATAAAAACATCGACGAGTTAATGGCTGGAGCTCGAGTCGAGGTCAGCGAAAAGAAAAAAAATCCGCTTGATTTCACGCTTTGGAAGCCCGCTAAATCAGGCGAGCCCGCTTGGGATAGCCCCTGGGGTAAGGGACGACCGGGATGGCATATCGAGTGTTCTGCGATGTCAAGTCGTTGGTTAGGCGATCAAATTGATCTGCACCATGGAGGTGAGGATTTGGCTTTTCCGCACCACGAAAACGAGATTGCTCAAAGCGAAGCTGCAAGTGGTAAATCCCCCTTTGTCAGCTATTGGCTTCATAATGCTTTTGTGAATCTTTCCAACGAAAAAATGTCAAAAAGTCTGGGCAATGTCATGTTGGCGCGTGATTTTATCACTAAATACGGTGCCGAAGTGAGTCGCTACTTGCTTCTTTCTCCTCATTATCGTTCGATCATTGATTTTAATGAGGAAACTCTTGAGCATGCTTTGGTTGCACTTCACCGAGTTTATGAGGCCAAGGCAAAAGCGCTTGATCTCAGGGGAGCAAAAATCGGGGCTTCCAATCCGAATGCTGAAGCTCTTTGGAATTTGTTTGTCACGTCTTGCGAAAAAACGCGTGACACCATGGCGGCTCACTTGGCCAATGATTTTAATGTTCCAGGCTGCCTTGCTGATTTTTTTGTGCTGATTCGAGATTTTAATCGGACTCTTGCGAGTCGTGGTGCTGAGAACACTCCAGGTGCGTTGAAAGGGGCAGCGGCTCTGATTTGCATTATGGAGGATGAAGTGGGTGGCATTCTTGGAATTGGGAAATCAGAACCCAAGAGCATGCTCAAGGAGTTGACGCGAATTCGCTCAGAGCGGTCCATTGGAGACGGAACCGTGCGCCCTGCTGATGAAGAAATTCAGCAATTGATTCAAGCACGAGCCAATGCTCGTCAATCCAAGCAGTTTGAAGAGGCAGATCGAATTCGCAAGGATTTAGAATCGCGAGGAGTGAGAATTAAGGATAACGCGGGTGGAACCACTTGGGAGTATATCTGAGTGCAACTCCCTTGCTTCTAGCGCAGAGAGCGTTTTGAGTATGCCGACTTTTACTGATAGAAAATTTAATTTACATACTCCCTTTCAGCCCACAGGAGACCAGCCCCAAGCGATCGAAGCCCTCATTCGAAGGATTCAAGAGGGCCGAAAATCTCAAGTTTTGCTCGGAGTGACAGGCTCGGGCAAGACCTTTACCATGGCGAACGTGATTGCTCAGGTGAACAAACCGACGTTGGTGCTTTGCCATAATAAAACTTTAGCGGCTCAATTGTTTTCGGAGTTTCGAGAGTTTTTTCCTGAAAATGCCGTGGAATATTTTGTCAGTTATTATGACTATTATCAGCCCGAAGCGTATATCCCCCAGACCGATACTTATATCGAAAAGGACGCCCAAATTAATGATGAGATCGATAAGCTTCGTCATTCGGCCACGCGATCGCTTTTTGAGCGAAATGACGTGATCATTGTTTCGTCAGTTTCGTGCATTTATGGTTTGGGATCGCCTGAGGTCTATGAAGGGATGTTGGTTTATCTCGAAGTGGGACAGAAGGTGAGGCGACAGGAGCTTCTTAAGAAATTAGTTGAAATTCAGTATCGTCGAAATGACGTGGATTTTCACCGCGGAACTTTTCGAGTGCGTGGGGATGTTGTCGAGGTTTATCCAGCGTACGAAGAAGAGCGAGCCATACGGATCGAATTTTTCGGAGATGAGATCGAGAATATTTCAGAGATGGATCCTCTTCGGGGGATTAGGATCCAAAAAATTCCGAGAGTGGCCGTATATCCCGCAAGCCATTATGTGACCACTCAAGAAAGCCGAAAGCGCGCGATTGATTCGATTCGGGTTGAGTTGCGTGAGCGCCTCCAAGAACTCAATGCGCTCGAAAAGATTTTAGAGGCCCAACGCCTCCAGCAGCGGACGCTTTTTGATCTCGAAATGCTAGAAGAGCTTGGGTTTTGCCAAGGAGTTGAGAATTACTCCCGGCATTTGACAGGCCGGAGTCCAGGGGCTGCGCCTCCCACTCTGCTT
>JAHFAC010000156.1:0-379 GCA_023250755.1 Bacteriovoracaceae bacterium
AAAATCTGGCGAAGCAGGTTTTTGAATGGACTATTCTCCTCCATTTTAAAAAAATTCTGAAATGGCTCATAGGGAACCAAAGTCCCAGTCACTGTGACTGGGTAATGAAGGGCATGGAGTTTACCGGCGTGGACAGAGTCCCTAAATGTTTGCTCATCAAATCCATAGGGATTCGGGCGCCCCGTCACTGGGATTTGCTCCCCTTCGGACCAAGTCGCTTCGCTGGATTCAGCTTTTGTGTAATTTTTTGGATAATTTACTAATACGAAAACAATTCCGAAAATGACTAAAAAACCGCTTGATTTCATCCCACGCCAGCTCCCCTTGAAAAGTTATCCATAGAGTAAAATCTATGGATTTTAAAGAAAAATCGCACTAT
>JAHFAC010000156.1:389-1540 GCA_023250755.1 Bacteriovoracaceae bacterium
TGTATGGGCATCAGGGGGATGAATGAGCACTCAGCCGACTGGGCAAAACATCGGAAAATCTGTACCCAGAAAAGAAGGCCTTGGCAAAGTGACCGGAAAGTCTCGCTACATCGACGACTTGGACTTTCCAGGCTGTCTCTATGGCGTCACGGTCCGGAGCGCCATTCCGCGAGGCAGGATTCAAAAAATCCACTTTGAGGGCGATCTTCCCTGGAATGAAATTGTCGTTGTCACCGCAAAAGATATCCCAGGTGAAAATCACGTCGCGCTCATTTTACACGATCAGCCCTTTTTAGCCGACTCAATCGTAAACCACCCAGAAGAGCCAATTCTCCTCCTTGCACACTCAGATCGGTACCTTCTCGAAGAAGCGCGCCGATCCGTTCGAATCGAATACGATCCACTTCCTGCGCTTTTTACACTTGAAGATTCACTCTCTCAAAAAGAAATCATCTGGGGAACGGACAATGTCTTTAAATCCTACCAAGTCGAAAAGGGAAGCGTCGACTCAGTCTGGAAAAAAGCTCATCTGATTGTCGAAGGCGAATACTTTACGGGTGCGCAAGAACAACTTTACATTGAACCCAATGGAATGGTGGCCATCGCCAATCCCAAAGAAGGAGTAACAATCTGGGGATCAATGCAATGCCCTTACTACGTCCACAAGGGGCTGCTGCCTCTCTTTAAACTTCCTGAAGATAAAATTCGCGTGATCCAGGCCGAGACGGGCGGTGGCTTTGGCGGAAAAGAAGAATATCCCACACTAATCGCAGGGCACGCCGCACTTTTGGCCTGGAAATCCGGTCATCCTGTTAAAATCATCTATGACCGTGCTGAAGATATGGTCGCCACCACCAAACGCCATCCTGCACGGACGAAACATCGCACTGCGGTCTCAGCTGACGGAAAACTTCTCGCTATGGAAATCGATTTCGTGATCGATGGAGGAGCTTATGCAACACTCTCCGCTGTTGTTCTCTCTCGAGGAACGATTCACTCAGCGGGCCCTTATCTTTGCCCAAATGTCCGAATCCGCAGTCATGCGGTAGCCACTAACTCTCCTCCTCATGGGGCGTTTCGTGGATTTGGCGCACCTCAGAGTATTTTTGCCCTTGAACGCCACCTCGATCTGATCGCCACAAAACTGGGAC